>CBIHMD010000401.1:0-3560 GCA_966210655.1 uncultured Thalassospira sp. | reverse complement strand
ATTTGTCCCGAAAACTGTTGCGCCGTAGCGTAGCATGTGACCACCATTGGCAGTGTGACGCTTGAACCGTTTACCGACCTGTGGAAGGTGCCGGAAGTTGATGCCATGGTTGCCGCAACCCAGGGTGCGTTCGCAGAAAGTGTTACCGCCGCCAATGATGTTCTTGCCCAGATGGCCGGGACTTTTTCTGAGCAGGCAGATGTGGTTTCCGACGCGGGAACGCATCTGATGGCCAGATACGAAGAGCTGATTGAAGCGCAGCAGAAAAGCTTCGACGGTGTTTGGCAGGTGTCTTCTGACATGATGGAAAAAGGCGGTTCGTTCGGGGCCGAGCTGGTTTCATGGGCGCAGCGGGAAATGGATGCCTCGCAGGCCGATCTCGAAGCGCTTGCAAAGGTCGAAAGCCTTTCTGATCTGCAGGAACTTAACGAGCGTATCTTCAAGCGCTATGTCGAATCCGGCATGTCGGAAGGCGAAAAAATTCAGAAAATGATGTTTGCAGCCTTTTCCGACGGGTTTGCTGCAATGACCAAAGCCGCAGGTGTCCCGCTTAAATAAGAGTACCTGATGCAGGGCGGGATTTGCTGCGTATGATGTAGCGGAACGGACATGGTCGACTGGCCATGTCCGTTTTTTGTTTTTGCACCGATATTTACGGCAAAAACAACGAAGTTTGGTCCATGATCTTGCACCGCGTCAATCTCGGCCTACATGAATTTGGGATGAGGTTAAAAGTGTTTTGTCGCTGCGGACTTTGAAACAGATGTTCAATGACCTATCATGGAGACAATGCAGAACAAAAGGGTTCCGGTAAGCAGATTATGAGTGAACAGGACAATGACGGTGGTGGTCTCCCGAATACGGGGATCGTAACGAAGACGCGCCCAAAGACGAAGAAGCCGTCCATGTACAAGGTGTTGTTGCTGAATGACGACTACACCCCCATGGAATTCGTTGTCCATGTGCTTGAACGGTTCTTTGAAAAGGGCCGGGAAGAAGCGACCGCGATTATGCTTCAGGTTCACCGTAAGGGGGTCGGGGTATGTGGTGTCTTTACCTATGAAATTGCGGAAACCAAGGTCAACCAGGTCATGGATCTGGCGCGGCAAAACCAGCACCCGCTGCAGTGCACGTTAGAGAAGGAGTGAAACATGCTCTCACGTAACCTTGAAGAAAGCTTACATCGTGCGCTGGCTTATGCGTCTGAACGGCGTCATGAATATGCAACGCTGGAACATCTTCTGTTGTCGCTGACCGAAGATCAGGATGCGTTGTCGGTGCTCAAAGCCTGCCGGGTTGATGTTGATCGACTGCGCTCGGATTTGCTGGAATTCGCCGACAGCGAACTTTCCGGTCTGATCAGCGCGCGTCTGGTCGATCCCAAGCCAACGGCCGGGTTCCAGCGCGTGATACAGCGCGCAGCCATTCATGTTCAATCCTCCGGACGCGAAGAAGTCACCGGGGCGAATGTGCTGGTTGCGTTGTTCTCGGAACGTGAGTCTCATGCGGTCTATTACCTGCAACTGCAGGACATGACCCGTCTGGATGCGGTCAATTACATTTCACATGGTATTGCCAAGGCGCCGGAACTGAACGAGCGCCGCATTCCCCGCGGTGCCGAAGAAGAAGTTGCGCCGGGCGCAACAACTGACGCTGAAGAAGGCGCCGCCGCCGGTGAAGGCGAAGCCCTCAAAGCCTATTGCGTGAACCTCAATGTTAAGGCGCAGAAGGGCAAGATCGATCCACTGATCGGTCGCCAGAGCGAGATCGAACGCACCATTCAGGTCCTGTGCCGCCGTACCAAAAACAATCCGCTTTATGTCGGCGATCCGGGTGTTGGCAAAACCGCCATCGCCGAAGGTTTGGCGCGCCGGATTGTTGACGGCGATGTCCCCGAAGTTCTGGCAGACGCCACCATCTTTTCCCTTGATATGGGCGCCCTTCTTGCGGGGACGCGGTATCGTGGTGACTTCGAAGAGCGCCTGAAAGCGGTCGTCAAGGAACTCGAAGAGTTCGACGGTGCGGTTCTGTTTATTGATGAAATCCACACAGTCATCGGTGCCGGGGCGACATCGGGCGGGGCAATGGATGCCTCGAACCTGTTGAAACCGGCCTTGGCCAGCGGTTCGCTTCGCTGCATCGGTTCCACGACTTATAAGGAATTCCGCGGTCATTTCGAAAAAGACCGCGCCCTTGTGCGTCGTTTCCAGAAAATCGATGTCGAAGAACCGTCACCGGAAGATACGATCAAAATCCTTAAGGGGCTCAAGCCCTATTACGAGGAACATCACCACGTCAAATACACCAACGAAGCCATTCGGTCCGCGGTTGAGCTTGCATCACGCTATATCAATGACCGCAAGCGTCCCGACAGTGCGATTGACGTAATCGACGAGGTCGGAGCATCGCGGATGCTGGTGGCACCAAGCAAGCGCAAGCGCACGATTTCCAAGCGTGATGTCGAGGAAATCGTCGCCAAGATCGCCCGCATACCACCAAAATCGGTATCGACCGATGACCGCAAGGCATTGGCCAATCTGGAACGTGACCTCAAGACCGTTGTATTTGGTCAGGACAAGGCGATTGAAGCTGTCGCCAGTGCCATCAAGCTCGCACGTGCCGGTTTGCGTGAACCGGAAAAGCCGATTGGCAGCTATCTGTTTTCTGGCCCGACAGGTGTTGGTAAAACCGAGGTTACCAAACAACTGGCACATGTCATGGGGATCGAATTCATCCGCTTTGACATGTCGGAATATATGGAACGCCACAGCGTTTCGCGTCTGATTGGTGCGCCGCCGGGCTATGTCGGGTTTGATCAGGGTGGTCTTCTGACCGATTCCGTTGATCAGCATCCGCATGCGGTTGTCCTGCTTGACGAGATTGAAAAAGCCCATCCGGACCTGTTCAATATTCTTTTGCAGGTGATGGACCACGGCAAGCTTACGGATAATAACGGCAAGACCGTTGATTTCCGTAATGTTGTGCTGGTGATGACGACCAACGCGGGCGCATCGGATATGGCAAAACCGCCCATCGGGTTCAAGCGCGAAATGCGTACCGGCGAGGATGCGGAGGCGATCAAGCGTACTTTCTCGCCGGAATTCCGGAACCGTCTGGACGCGGTCATTCCGTTTGAAAACCTCAAGCCGGAGGTCGTCAAGATGGTGGTGGACAAGTTCATCTTGCAGCTTGAAGTCCAGCTTGCGGATCGGAATGTATCGATTGAACTGACCGAGGCAGCGCGGACCTGGCTGGGTGAGCGGGGCTACGATGCGGCCTTTGGGGCGCGTCCGCTGGGGCGTGTCATTCAGGAACACGTTAAAAAGCCGCTTGCCGAGGAACTGCTGTTTGGCAAACTCGAAAAGGGCGGAGCCGTTCTGGTCGATATCGAAGACGATGCCGTTATCTTCCGTTATCCGGAAGAAAATGGTGGCGGGTCGAAAAAGGAAAAAGATCCGGAGATGGCAAACTGATCGCCCTGTGATTGATTACCTTGTCATTAAGTTTTGGCAGGTTATTGTGACTGCCCGGAACAATTGTTCCGGGCAATTGCTTTTAAT
>CBIHMD010000400.1:0-3562 GCA_966210655.1 uncultured Thalassospira sp. | reverse complement strand
AGGTTCTGGATAATATCCTTGATAAGGCATTGGGCGGAAGTGGTTCATCCAATAGCGGGTCGTCAGGTTCGGGAAGTTCGGGCAAGGATGCGGCGAAGGATGTCCTGAAAGGGCTTCTGAACCAGTTCGGTCGGTGATCTTCGACCTGCCTTAAAATGACGAAACGGCCCTGCATTGCGGGGCCGTTTTGCTGTTGGCGGGGTGCAGCCAAAACATGACTGTCATGAAAAGGCAAAAAAACCTTAACAAACCGGGTTTGCTTCGACATGATCCGCGCGTCGATTCCCTTTTTAGTAACGGTTGATCATGGTCGCAAAGAAAACCGCTCTGGATAAGGATCTCAAATGGCAGCGCCGCATGGATGCGGGCGCCGGAGAGACTGCCTCCCTGAGTGCGAAGCTCGGACTTGCGCTTGTCTTTCTTTTGGCGTGCAGCGCCTTTGCGCCTTTCACATGGGGGGCCTGCCGCAAAGCGGGTTCCTGATCGCTGCCGCGGTGATCGGCGGTTATATGGCGCTGAATATCGGCGCCAATGACGTTGCCAACAATGTCGGGCCTGCCGTCGGTTCGAAGGCGCTGACCATGGTTGGCGCGCTTTTGATTGCCGCGATCTTTGAGGCCGCAGGTGCGATCATCGCCGGTGGCGATGTTGTCGACACGATCAAGAACGGCATTATTGACCCGACCCAGATGCCCGATGCGCAGACCTTTGTCTGGGCGATGATGGCGGCCCTTCTGGCGGCGGCTCTTTGGCTTAACCTTGCCACATGGCTGGGCGCGCCGGTTTCGACCACCCATTCCATCGTTGGCGGTGTGATGGGGGCCGGTATGGCGGCCGTCGGCATTGATGCCGTCAATTGGCCGACCATGGGAACGATTGCGGCAAGCTGGGTGATTTCGCCGATACTGGGCGGTGTGATTGCCGCCGGGTTCCTTGCCTTTATCAAGTTCAGAATTCTTTATACCGACAACCGTGTTGAAGCGGCCCGAAAATGGGTGCCGATCCTTGTCGGTGTGATGGTGTCAGCCTTCACCATGTATCTGATGATGAAGGGGATCAAAAAGATCTGGGCGGCCGATACGTGGCAGGTCATTGTTATCGGTATCGGAGCCTTTTTCCTGACCCTGTTTCCGACCCGCAAGGCGGTGCTGCATGCGTCGCGCAACATGACCGGACGGCGCAAGGAAATCGCATCGCTGTTTCGTATTCCGCTGATTGTGTCTGCAGCCCTTTTGTCTTTCGCACATGGTTCGAACGATGTTGCCAATGCCATTGGTCCGCTGGCGGCCATCGTTTCGGGGATTGATAGCGGCCAGATTGTATCTTCTGCTCCGATCCCGATCTGGGTATTGGTGATTGGTGCAATCGGTATTGCGGCCGGTCTGATCCTGTTTGGTCCGAAACTGATCAAGACGGTCGGATCGAAAATCACCAAGCTTGATCCGATCCGGGCCTATACCGTGGCCCTGTCGGCGGCATTGACGGTGATTGTGGCGTCGGCACTCGGCCTTCCGGTCAGTTCGACGCATATTGCGGTCGGTGCGGTGTTTGGTGTCGGGTTCCTGCGTGAAACGCTGAGCCATCGTCGCCGGGTTGATAATGCGCCGATGCTGGTTGGCGAAGATACCGAAACCGACGAACAGAAACAGCATATCGAAGCCCTGCGTCAGTTGGACCCGGCACAGGCTGAAAAGGCCGAGAAGAAACTGCGCAAGCGGTTGCTGGTGCGGCGTCGTTATGCGGTGACGATTGCGACCGCATGGGTGATCACGGTCCCGGCGGGGGCGTTCCTTGGCGCGCTGCTGTTTTTCACCATTCGCGGGATCATGCTTTAATTCCGACGGAATTAAGCGCAGGATTAAAGTTTCGCGGCACGGTGCTCCTCCTTTTCCCCGGAGCAACTTGTGGCGATCTGCAGCGGCGGTCAGGCTTTGTCTGACCGCCGTTTTTCCTTGACCCTGTGCTGCGGCAGGCGTAATTACCGCGACATAATTTGAATCAAACCCGTGCCGAATCGTCGCCCAATCAAAGTGGGCCGCGAGATTTCTTATGCGTGCGTTCTGCTTTTGGTCAGGATTTTGGTTAAGGAAAAAACGATGAAAGCCATCATTATTGGCGTTCTGGCAATGGCCGTAACGGTTGTTGCATCGAACATTCTGGTTGAATATCCGCTGCCGGGCGTTTTGGCCGACTGGCTGACTTATGGGGCGTTTACCTATCCGGTGGCGTTTCTGGTTACCGATCTGACCAACCGCGCACGCGGGGCCAAGGCCGCACGCGTTGTCGTTCTGGTCGGGTTTGGGATTGCAGTTGTTTTGTCTTTGATCGTGGCGGATACGCGCATTGCGATTGCATCGGGCACGGCGTTTCTGATTGCGCAGATGCTTGACATTACGGTGTTTGACAAGCTGCGCCAGGCAACCTGGTGGAAAGCACCGCTGATATCATCGGGGATCGGGTCGGCTGTTGATACGGCTTTGTTCTTTTCCATCGCGTTTGTCGGCACCGGGCTTCCGTGGCACACATGGGCGATGGGCGATTTCACCGCCAAGGTGATCATGGCGCTGACCTGTCTGGCGCCATTCCGTTTGCTGATGACGGTGGTGCCCCCGCGTTTGAAAGCGGCACCGGCCCAAAGTTGATGCAGGGCTGATATTCCGACGCGATGCCTTGAGGTTTTGCAAAGAGGGGCGGTATAAAACGCCCCTCTGATTTTTTGTTCCGATAGTTGCAGGTTCTGTATTTCCGATGAAAGTCGATCTGTTCGATTTCGAGCTGCCGCGTGATTGTATTGCCGAACATCCGGCCAACCCGCGTGACAGTGCCCGTATGCTCGACCTGACGGGCGGGGAAACGCACGATCGCATCGTTCGTGAACTGCCCGATATCCTGCGGCCCGGTGATCTTCTGATTTCCAATGATACCCGTGTTATTCCGGCGCGCCTGTTTGGCAAGCGCGGCGATGCGGGCATTGAAGTGACCCTGCACAAGCAGGAAGGTCTTGCACAATGGCGCGCCTTTGCCAAACCGGCCAAGAAGCTGCGCGTTGGCGAAACCTTCAGGGTCGCCGATGATTTCGAAGCCGAGGTCATGGAAAAGAAAGACGGCGGCGAAGTGCTTTTGCGCTTTAACGTGGCTGGTGCCGATCTGATTGCAGCCCTTGAAAAATATGGCGTGATGCCGTTGCCGCCCTATATCCGGCGTGAAAAGGGCGGGGATAATCAGGACAGATCGGATTATCAGACGATTTTCGCCCAGCATGACGGTGCGGTGGCGGCGCCCACGGCGGGATTGCATTTTACCCCGGAATTGCTGGCGAACCTTGATGCACGCGGTATCGAGCGCCGCACGATCACGCTTCATGTCGGGGCGGGCACGTTTTTGCCGGTCAAGGTCGATGATACCGACGATCACAAAATGCATGCCGAATGGGGCAGCATATCGCCCGAGATCGCGAACCTGATCAACGAAACGCGCGCCAAGGGCGGGCGGGTGATTGCGGTGGGGACGACGTCGCTTCGGCTGCTTGAAAGTGCGGCGCGCGAAGACGGAGTGGTTGAAC
>CBIHMD010000399.1:0-3566 GCA_966210655.1 uncultured Thalassospira sp. | reverse complement strand
TCGATAAGGTTTCGAAGGCGGGTGCGAATTTCAGGCGCCAGATCAATGCCGTCAATCGTGACCGCCGAGATGTCGGATGAAATATGTGTCTGGCCTGACATCTGTCCGAAGCCCTGTTCCCGCCTGAGATGACGAATCTTAACGACTCGCCGGAATCCTTGCAATAGCCAATAAAAACAACGAGTCGTTTCAATCGTTTAGATCGGCTGCAAAACTTTCACCCGGTACTTTTTCCGTGCGACACGGCCCAACCGCTGATCGGATCGCCTCGAACAACCGGAATAATACCCTGATCGGGTTGCGGGAAGATTAACCGGGAACCCGGCATCAATAGGGCATATCCCCGACAGGTTTTGCCATATTCGGGATGACAGCAGTCTGATCGGTCGATTAAACGGGATCGGTGCTTTTGGCCATGGCCGCACGGGCCATATCGGGCAGGGTGTTCCAGTCGATCTTCGCCATTGGACGCGCAAAGAAGTATCCCTGCGCCAGATGCCCGCCCAATCGCAGAATTTCATCACGCTGTTCAGGCGTTTCCACCCCTTCGATCACACAATCCGCGCCAAGGTTTTCGCACATGTCAATAACGGTCTTAACAATCCGCTGGCTGCGTTCGCTGGTCACGATTGGTGCGATAAAGCTGCGATCAACTTTCAGGCAGTCGAATTCCAGTTCATGGACATAGCGCAAACTGGAATAGCCGATCCCGAAATCATCCAGTGCGACCTTTGCACCGTTCCGGCGCAAATACCGGATACTGGCACGGGCCGAAACAAAATCGCGCAGCAATGCTGTTTCAGTGACTTCGAAGGTCACACGACCGGAATCAATCCCGAAGAACTTTATCTGGTCGATAAGCCAGTGCGCCATATCCGTTAAAACAATGTCGCGGGCCGACAGGTTGAAAGAAAGTGGCACATCCTGCGGCCAGTCGATCATGGATTTCAGAGCCTTCTGAAACAGGATCGTCGATAATGTCCCGACCAGTCCGGTTTTCTCGGCGACGGGGAAAAACATTTCCGGCGAAACCCGGCCCATCGCATCATTATCCCAGCGCGCAAGAACTTCGACCGAATGCAATGTCCCGCTGCGCAAATCAAAGACCGGCTGATAATGGATCGACAGTTCACTTTCCAGATCGGCCTTGCGCAACGCCTGTTCAATCTGGCTGTCATGGCGGATCAGGGTTTCGTGATGGGCCGCAAACAGGACCGGATGACCCGGCATGTTCTTCTTGGCGTAATAAAGCGCGAAATCGGCACGCTCGAACAGGGCATTGGGGTCGCGGGCCACCGCCGGATAGGTCGCAAAACCAAGCGACGCCGAAAGTTGCACGGTACCACCGCCAACCTCGAACGGGTCGTTCAATGTCCCGCACAGCTCTCGCCCGATCCGGATCAGCTCTGCCGCATCCGACACGCTGTCAAGAATCACGCCGAACTCGTCACCGCCCAATCGCGCCAAAAGGACATCGGGGCCCAGTATGTCGCGCAGTCGGGCGCTGGCCTGAATCAGGACATCATCACCAGCCGGATGACCATGCACATCATTGACCGGCTTGAACCCGTCCAGATCAATCATGGCAATGGCAAAACGTCCATTGCCCCTTGCGCGCGCCACCGCTTCGTCCAGATGAAAGAAAAATGCCCGCCGGTTTGAAAGCCCGGTCAGCGCATCGCAAAAGGCCAGTTCACGGTTCTGGTCGGAAAGTTCTATGGTTTTAGTGTGCTGTTTTTCAAGATCGATCTGCGATTCCACCAGCCCGGAAAACGCCGCGTAATAGCTTCGGATGATCTGGATGATCATCAGCGACACCATCGCCATGTTGGCTGCAATCGCGACATAGACTTCATTCCCGGTCGATCCGAAATGCAGGATGAAAGACCCCAGAACGATAATGACCACCAAAAGGGCTGCAGGCGGGAAATGTAGCAAACAGAAAATACACCCGACGACGGTGATCGAGATGAAATAGGCGACATGCCCCTGCTGATAGGCATCGCCATAGCCGAACATCTTGATCGCCCAGGCGGTGAAAACAATGCTGATCCCCGCCGCCAATATACGGATACGGCGCAAATGGCCGACCGCCGTGGCAAAGTCATCCGCCGTTTCGCGCAATCGCATCCAGGCAATCCCGCGAAAGAAGCAAATAATCCCCAGAACCACCGGAATATAAACCGTCATCCAGTCGGGGGCGGTTCCGTAATGGGTATATGCCAGCACAACCGCATTGGCAAAAAGCAGGATATAAAGCAGCGGGATCTGACGGGAAAGGGCCTTGACCTGTGCACGTACCAGTTCGGGTTGGTCTTCTCGAACCCGGAACGTTCCGACAATGTTTCGGCACAGATCTGTTAACGTCACAGCAATGCGCTTTCCCTGTCGTTTTCTTACTACAGGGAAATCTTAGACGAAAAGTTGCAGTAAATGCATCCCTTTCAATGCACCATCAGGACAAACTCATTATCGACCTATCCCATTCAGGATTTCCCCTTCGACCCCTTCGGAAATCAGATAATCGCGTAATGTTCTTCCCGGCGTCGGGCGGAAATGATCGGCGGTGATCTGCATGTTCTTGATCCGGTCCGCACGGAAAACGCGGAAAGCCTGCCGCAATTCACACCAGCTTGCCAAAAGCCAGATGGTGCCGAAAAACAGCATCCCCAACGGCCAGACACGCCGATTGGTGTCATCCCCTTTGGCATCCGTGTAATCAATATTGATTAGATGCCGTTCACGGATGGCACGCCTCAGATCGGGCATCGAAATCGCGATCGGGGCCTGCGCGATTTCGGCAATCGCAATCGGCACCCCGCCAATCAGGCCCCGCATTTTTTCCGGAAGCACCGCCTCGATCTTGGTCAGGGCATCGCCCGCGGCACGCGCCATTTGCGGATCTGTCCAGCTTTGCACCATCCGGGCGGCCACCACCAGCGCCTCGATCTCATCGGCATCAAACATCAATGGCGGCAGGTCATACCCGTCGCGCAGGATATAACCTACCCCCGCCTCGCCCTCGACCGGAACACCGGACGCGGCAAGATCGCGAATATCGCGGTAAATCGTGCGTTCGGAAACTTCCAGTTCCTCGGCAAGTTCGCGCGCCCGGCACAGTTTGCGACGGCGCAAAATCTGCACAAGACGGAAAAGTCGGTCGGCCCTTCTCATGTTCGCTCCTTTCTCAGCATGACCGAGAAATTATCATAACGCTCCTGACAGGCTCCTGTCAGGAGGCATGTGCAAACATAACAATTATCGGGAACAGGGTTTCAACATTCGTCAGGAGCAAACTAATGAAAGTCACCAGCGCCTTTCCGATTATCGTCACCGAAAAGCTAACAGAAAGCCGGACTTTTTACGAAGAACTCGGCTTTGTCGCCGTCTTTGCCGGGGACTGGTATATCCACCTTGTCTGGCCTGAATGCATGGAAGTCCAAATCGGCCTGATGCAGCCCGACCATCCGACACAGCCGCCGCTATTCCATGGCCGCACCATGGGCGACGGCAGCATCTTTGGTATCAGCGTCGAGGACGCCAAAACTGCTGCCGATGAGCTCCGC
>CBIHMD010000398.1:0-3568 GCA_966210655.1 uncultured Thalassospira sp. | reverse complement strand
CACATCAACCACAGGAGCATTCGATCCCGGTGGTTTTGCGCATTGGTCCTACCAGAGATTATCCCCAGCCGCTCCCGGCAAAGCATAAATCGATAAGAAAATTGCATTTTCAACTTGAGATATTGTGCGGAAGACCGCACAGTATCAAAAGAAGATGTGCGGGAAAGATAACAAAAATAAGCACTTACGCTGCACCGCACCATCGCGCAATACACTGCAAACCGCTGATATTACTTATCGTAATGGCTGATATGCAGAACTGGCCCGGCAATTGCAGTGTTGCACCCCAGCGCCAAACGGCGACGAAACGACGCCGATAACTGGCGCGCTACTGGGAAAACGCACAAAGCTTATAGGGAGACTATTGATGCGTCCGATTACCAAAAAACTTCTCGCAACCAGCGTTGCAATGGCAGCCGTTCTTGGCATGACCAATGCGGCATCGGCACAGGTTGTTGTCAAATATGCCCACGTGGTTGCTCCGAATACCCCGAAGGGCCAGGGTGCTGAATTCTTCAAAAAGCGCGCCGAAGAAATCCTTGGCGACAAGGTTAAAGTCGAAATTTACCCGAACTCGCAGCTGTTTGATGACGACAAGGTTCTGCCGGCCATGCTGCGCGGCGATGTGCAGCTTGCGGCTCCGTCGCTTGCGAAATTCGGCAAATGGACCTCGAAGCTCGGCCTGTTCGATCTTCCGTTCCTGTTCAACGACATGGAAGCTGTTGAATGCTTCCAGAAAGGCGAAAAAGGCCAGGAGCTTCTGCTGTCCATGGCAGACAAGGGCCTGACCGGTCTGGGTTACTGGCATAACGGTCTGAAACAGCTTTCGGCCAACAAGCCGCTGTTGACCCCGGCCGATGCCGCCGGCCTGAAATTCCGTATTCAGAGCTCGGACGTTCTTGCAGCCCAGTTCGAAGCTGTTGATGCCGTTCCGCAGAAAATGGCATTTGCCGAAACCTATTCGGCTCTTCAGACCGGCGTTGTTGACGGTCAGGAAAACACCTGGTCGAACATCTATTCCCAGAAATTCTTCGAAGTTCAGGATTACATCACTGAATCGAACCACGGTCTTCTCGACTATCTCGTCGTGACCTCGACCAAATGGTGGGACGGTCTTGATCCGGAAATCCAGGCTGGCCTGAAACAGGCGATGGACGAAGCAACCGAATACTCGAACAAACTGTCGGGTCAGCTTGCTGACGAACAGCGTCAGATGATCGTTGATTCGGGCGAAACCGAAATCGTCAAACCGGCTCCGGAAGATGTCAAAGCATGGCGCGAAGCCATGAAGCCTGTCTGGGCCCAGTTCGAAGGTGATATCGGCGCCGATCTGATCGAAGCCGCTGCCGCCTGCAACAAGTAATTCCTCGAACCTAGAGGACCGTTACCGCTATGATTAAAACGGTCGTTGACCGGCTGGAGGAGGGCATTATTGCCCTCCTTCTCGCCGCTATGACGGTACTGACTTTCGTCAATGTCGTTCTTCGTTACGGCTTCAATTCCGGTATGACCTGGTCGATGGAAATAACGGAATTTCTGTTTGCCTGGCTGGTGCTGTTTGGCATGTCTTACGGTGTCAAGGTCGGCTCCCATATCGGGGTCGATGCCCTTGTGCAGCTTTTTTCCAAACCTGCCCAGCGCATCACCGGCATTTTTGTCGCCCTGATCTGCATGTCCTATGCCGCGCTTATTCTTTATGGCGGCTGGGAAAGCATGGCCTTCTATCACATGATCGGTATCGAGGCCGAAGATTCCCCGATCCCGATGTGGGTGGTCTATCTGATCCTGCCGTTTGGTGGTGCGTTGCTGCTGTTCCGTCTGGGACAGGTTCTGTGGCGCATTCTGTCGGGTCAGCAAAATGGCTTCTCGCTTGCCGACGAGGCACGCGAGGCAATCGAAACCATTGGCGAGGGCGATGAAGCCGAAGCCATGGTCGACGGCATGGTCCGTCGCGACAACGATAAATGATCGCGGGGGAACGCCTTAAATGACAATCGCATATCTGTTCATCACGCTGTTTGCGTTGATGGCGCTTGGCACCCCCATCGGCGTGGCGCTGGGCCTGTCATCCATCACCACCATCCTGTTTTTCGGCTCAGACTCGCTTCCGACCCTGATCGAAAAGCTGTTCAACGGGATGGAACATTACACGTTGCTGGCCATTCCGTTCTTTATCCTTGCCTCGACCTTCCTGTCGACCGGCGGGGTGGCACGCCGCCTGATCCGCTTTGCGGTCGATACGGTCGGCTGGTTCCATGGCGGTCTTGCCATGGCGTCCGTTCTGGCCTGTATGCTGTTTGCCGCCGTTTCGGGTTCCAGCCCGGCCACGGTGGTTGCCATCGGTTCTGTCGTGATTGCCGGTATGATCAAATCTGGTTATCCGCGCAACTTCGCCGCCGGTGTGATTTGTAACGCAGGCACGCTTGGCATCCTGATCCCGCCATCAATCGTGATGGTGGTCTATGCCGCTGCAACCCAGGTGTCGGTCGGCCGTATGTTCCTGGCCGGTGTCATTCCCGGCCTGATCGCCGGTCTGATGCTGATGACCGTGATCTATATCGTCGCCCGTATCAAAAAGCTGCCGAAACAGGACCGTCCGAGTATTTCGGAATGGCTTGCCGGACTGTTTTCCGCATCGGGCGGCTTGCTTCTGGTCATTGTGATCATGGGCGGCATCTATGGCGGGATTTTCACCCCGACCGAGGCCGCAGCCGTTGCCTCTGTTTATGCCATGCTGATCGCAATCGTGTTTTACCGCGATATGGGACCAATCAAGGGCGTTGCATGGGTACCGGAATCTGGTATGGGGCTTGGCGCAATCGTTGGTTATAACCTGCCGAAAATCGGCAAGGCCATCGCCTTGATCCCGTTCGACAAGGATATCCGCCACGTGCTGCTGGAAGCTGGCAAAGTGACCATCATGCTGATGTTCATCATTGCCAACGCCATGCTGTTTGCCCATGTGCTGACGTCCGAACGCATTCCACATACCATTGCCGAAACCATTATCGGCTGGGGTCTGGAACCGTGGGCCTTCCTGATCGTGGTCAACATCATCCTGTTGATCGCGGGCAACTTCATGGAACCGTCGGCCATCCTTCTGATCATGGCACCGATCCTGTTCCCGATTGCGATGAAGCTGGGTATCGATCCGATCCATCTTGGCATCATCATGGTCGTGAACATGGAAATCGGCCTGATCACGCCGCCGGTCGGTCTTAACCTGTTCGTGACGTCCGGCATCACCGGAATGTCGCTGGTTCAGGTGGTTCGTGCCGCCCTGCCGTGGCTGATGATCCTGCTGGTCTTCCTGATCATCGTGACATACATCCCGGCAATTTCGACATGGCTTCCGACCATGTTGATGGGCCCGGAAAAGGTCATGGGTTACTAGACCGGACCAAACCCGAAAATCTTGCAAACGGCACCCCATCGCGGGTGCCGTTTTCTTTTGAGGCCTGTATTCTTTTGCCGCCTCAACCGGTTATATGCATAGCTGATATTCAGTCAGTCAAAATCGCCGGGCTGGAAAAAACAAAATTTCCGTGGATAATGGCAAAACTTGAAT
>CBIHMD010000397.1:0-3574 GCA_966210655.1 uncultured Thalassospira sp. | reverse complement strand
GGGAAGCTGTTTCTGAAACTGGTTCTGGAAAGTGCTTTCAAAGCAACGGATGAGGGATGGCGCATTCTGACTTGGCGTTGGAGCATATTTTTTATTGTTCTTGCCGTGATCAATGAAATCGTCTGGCGCAATTTTTCGACCGATACCTGGGTTGCATTCAAGGTATGGGGCATCATGCCATTAACCATGTTATTTGGCATGGCGCAGGTTCCGATCCTGATGAAGCACCAGTTGCCGGAAGAAGAGGGCGGCTCATCAGCCGCTTGAATTCTGCGTAAATAATCCAGCAAGTAAAATGGGCGGGATTTTATCCCGCCCATTTTTGATTGAGTTCAGAAACTTGCTATTTCACAGGCAAGGCAACACTGACGGCGGCTTGTGCGGCAATACCTTCTTCGCGTCCGGTAAAGCCAAGGCGCTCTGTCGTCGTTGCTTTGACATTAACCCGATCAGCCTCGATGCCAAGGATTTCAGCAACCTTTTCACGCATGAATTTGGTGTGAGGTCCGATCTTGGGGCGTTCACAAATCAGGGTGATGTCAGCATTGACGATCCGACCGCCGCGTTCATGAATGAGATTAACTGCATGATGCACAAACTGATCTGATGCGGCACCTTTCCACTTCATATCCGACGGTGGGAAGTGCTGCCCGATATCCCCCGCACCAATTGCGCCAAGCAATGCATCCGTCAGGGTGTGCAGGCCCACATCAGCATCTGAATGCCCGTCAAGGCGTGCCGAATGGGGAACTTTTACGCCACACAAAATGCAATGATCGCCCGGGGCGAAACGGTGAACGTCAAAACCGGTGCCTGTTCGGAATTCTTCGCGGATCATGTTTGTGTCTTCCTCTAACGCCGGATCAGTTTTAAGCCAGTCACGAGCACGTCCCATATCGTCGGGCTGCGTAATCTTGTCATTTTCTGCCGCTCCCTCTACACAAACCACGTTATGGCCAAGCTGTTCCAGAAGGGCTGCATCATCGGTAAATTCTCTTCCTTCAAATCGCCGGTGCGCATCAAGGATTGTTTTGAAGCGAAAACCCTGTGGCGTCTGGGCGCGATGGAGCTGTTCACGCGGAATGGTTTGTTCGATTTTTCCGCTGCTTCCGGTTTGCTTGATGGTATCCATTACGGGCAGGGTCGGGATGGCTCCCTGATACTCTGACAGAGCTGCAATGACGCGTGTAATAACATCACCGGAAACGCCTGGTCGTGCAGCATCATGAATAAGGACATAGTCCGGGTTTTCACTTTCCAACGCACGCAGCCCGTTCAGAACGGATTGTTGCCTTGTTAACCCTCCGGCTATCGGGGATGGTAGCGATAATCCTTTAACCGCGCTATCGTACCATTCCTGATGATCGGGATTATAAACGACCCTGATCAGTTCGTTGGGGGCATGTCGGTTAAAGCTCTCGACGCAGTGACGCAGCAATGTCTTTCCGCCAAGCAGATGATATTGTTTTGGTGTCGTGTCGCCAAATCTGCTACCGCTGCCTGCAGCAACGATGACAACTGCGATTTTTTTGGTCATAAACGTGATGCCGTGACTTGTCTGAATTGCGCCGCAGGCTATCTTTCTGCGATGACTTTGCCAAGTCGCCATTTGTCCGATCTTGTGATGTAAACGCCTTCAGGCCGGATCCCAACATGCTAGCTGCTACCCTACATATTCTGTGTTTGCTGCCGTTGACCATGCAAATCATGCGGCGTGATCCACAGCGCGATATATGGTTGTTTCTGTCCATATTCATCGCTGCGGCGGGTACGGTTGTTGTTCTTGGGCTAACCGGCGAAGAAGTTCAGTCGCGCGGTTTTACCGCAGCTTTGCATTGGTCCGAACTTTCCGTAATCCTTATTTTCGGCGGTCTTGTCATGTGCAAGGGCCCGAAACAAATCTGGCGACTTGCCGGTTATATCGGGGCCTATCTTTTGCTGTTTGGCGGTGTTGCTGCCGTTTTCAATATATTTGAACCGATCTCGGAACGGTCTGTATCAGAACCGGCTCTTTATTCCGGCTGGCTTTGGGTTCATATCGGCACATCGCTTGTAACCTATGCGCTCGTCACATTGGCGGCCATTTCGGCCATGGCCTATATTGTGCAGGAAAACGCCCTTAAAAACCGACGGCCGAACCGTTGGAGCCGCCGTTTACCCCCTTTGCGTGACAGCGAATACATGCTGGTCGGCTTTCTTAGATGGTCGGCCTGGGTTTTGGTCGTCGGAATTTTTACCGGCTTTGCGTTGCGGCAGGTCGAAGACCAGTCACTGTTCTATCTTGATCACAAAATGCTGCTGACCTTGCTTGGCTTTGCCGTAATTTGCACTCTGATCTTTATTCATGAAAAATCGACCTTGCGGGGCCGTATGGCCGTGCGTTTTGTTCTTGGAGCGTGGCTGTTGCTTACGCTGGCATTCCCGGGGGTACGATTTGTCAGCGGATATCTGATTGGTTGATCGGGCCTATATTCGATAATTCGCTTAGAGTTGTTGCAACGCCGCGCCAGTTTCATTAATCTGCCCAAGTTTTAGGCAATCGGATTTCCTTCATGTCTTTGCAGATTGGTTCTGTAAACGTGCCAGAGAATGTCATTCTGGCACCAATGTCAGGTGTGACTGACCTTCCTTTTAGACAACAGGTGCGTCAGTTTGGCGGGCATCTTGTTGTGTCGGAAATGATTGCATCCGACGCCATGACACGTATTCAGCGCCACCAAAAAGAAGTGCGCAAAATGCACGGCGATTGTGCAGCTGAGAGCCCGCTTTCCGTTCAGCTTGCTGGTACTGAACCAGATGAGATGGCGCTTGCCGCAAAGATGAATGAAGATCGTGGGGCCATGATCATTGATATCAATATGGGGTGCCCTGCCAAGAAGGTGACAAAAGGTTATGCCGGGTCGGCTTTGATGCGCGACGAACAGCTCGCTGCCGATATTATTGAAGCGACCGTCAAAGCCGTCTCTGTACCTGTTACGCTAAAGATGCGTCTTGGTTGGGACGATGATAACCGCAATGCACCGAGATTGGCGAAGATTGCCGAAGACCTCGGGATTGCGATGTTGACGATCCATGGCCGCACTCGCTGTCAGTTTTATAAAGGGAATGCTGACTGGGACGCGATTGCGCTGGTTAAACAGGCGGTATCGATCCCGGTTATAGGCAATGGCGATGTCAATTGTGAGGAAGATGCGGCAGAGCTTTTGAAACGTTCCGGCGCTGATGGTGTGATGGTCGGACGTGGCGTGCAAGGCCGGCCATGGTTTCTGGCACAGGTTTCTCATTATCTGAGAACCGGCCACAAGATGGCGGCACCATCACTTGAGCTACAGCTTGAAACCATTCTGCGTCACTATGACGCGATGATTGATCATCACGGTCCGCAAGGTGTGCGGATAGCCAGAAAACATCTGGCCTGGTACTGCAATAGTCTGCGCAACGCGACAGATTTTCGGCGTGTTATCAATGAATTAAGCGACCCTTCTGCAGTGAAAGATCAGATCAGGTCGTTCTATGAACCTTTGATCGAAGCCGTGGATAAACAGGCGGCGGCCTGAGAAAAACAATAATCAGA
>CBIHMD010000396.1:0-3587 GCA_966210655.1 uncultured Thalassospira sp. | reverse complement strand
GCCTAAAGCTGCTGGCGCAAATTCGCACTGCCTTGCATGACATTGCCGATTTCTCGAAGATCGAGTCATAAATAGGGTCAGGGACCCCGGATTTGCCGGATCGCCTTGACCAGATGAGGAAAAGGCAAGATGACCAAATGGGTTTACGGCTTCGGTGGCGGTAGCGCCGAAGGACGTTCCGATATGCGCGAGCTTTTGGGCGGCAAAGGTGCCAACCTTGCCGAGATGAGCAATCTCGGCCTTCCGGTCCCGCCCGGCTTTACCATCACGACCGAAGTCTGCACGGCGTTTTATGACAATGACCGTGCCTATCCCGACGGTCTTGAAGCCGAAGTCGAAAAGTCGCTTGCCGCTGTCGAAGCCCTGGTCGGTCGTAAATTTGGCAATCCCAAGGACCCGTTGCTGGTGTCGGTTCGTTCCGGTGCACGTGCCTCGATGCCGGGCATGATGGATACGGTTCTTAATCTGGGCCTGAATGACGAAACGGTTGAAGGTTTGGCGGCGGTCTCTGGGGATCGCCGTTTTGCGTATGACAGCTATCGCCGTTTTATTCAGATGTATGGCGATGTGGTCCTTGGCGTTGATCACTACCATTTCGAGGAAATCCTTGAAATCCACAAGGAAGACAAGGGCTATGTCCTTGATACCGAAATGGGTGCCGATGACTGGCAGGCGGTTGTTCAGGGCTTCAAGAAAAAGGTCGATGCCGAACTTGGGCGTCCCTTCCCGCAGGACCCGCGCGAACAGCTTTGGGGTGCGATTGGCGCGGTTTTCGGAAGCTGGATGAACGCGCGCGCCAACACATACCGCCGTCTGCACAACATCCCGGCAAGCTGGGGCACGGCGGTCAATGTTCAGGCCATGGTATTTGGCAATATGGGCGATGATTGTGCGACCGGTGTCTGCTTCTCGCGCAATCCGTCGACTGGCGAAGACCGTTTCTACGGCGAATATCTGATCAATGCGCAGGGCGAGGATGTTGTGGCGGGGATCCGTACCCCGGCCCCATTGACCAAAATCGAACGTGAAGAGTCCGGTTCCGACCTTCTGTCGATGGAAGAAGCCATGCCCGGCGTCTTTGGCGAGCTTTGCGATATTCGCGACAGGCTTGAAGCCCATTATCGCGACATGCAGGACATGGAATTCACCGTCGAGTCCGGCAGGCTTTACATGCTCCAGACCCGTGCGGGCAAACGTACTGCCAAGGCCGCCCTTCGCATCGCGGTTGAAATGTGCCAGGCCAATGTGATCTCGCGCGAAGACGCCCTTCGCCGTGTCGATCCGGCACAGCTTGACCAGTTGCTGCACCCGACCCTTGATCCCGATGCGGATCGGAAGGTGATCGGCATGGGGCTTCCGGCATCGCCCGGTGCGGCATCCGGACAGATTGTTTTCTCCGCCGAGGTCGCCGAGGAATGGGTGCAGAACCGGGGCCGAAAGGTCATTCTGGTGCGTATCGAAACCAGCCCCGAAGACATTGCCGGCATGCACGCCGCCGAAGGTATTCTGACATCGCGCGGCGGCATGACCAGCCACGCGGCCGTCGTGGCACGCGGCATGGGGACGCCGTGCGTGTGCGGTGCCGGTCAGGTCAAGATTGACTATGCCAGCAAAACCATGATGTCAGGCGGTGTGACCCTGAAAGAAGGGGATGTCATCACCCTTGACGGTGCGACAGGCGAGGTGATGCTGGGCGAGGTGGCGACACTGAAACCCGACCTGTCTGGTGATTTTTCGCAATTGATGGAATGGGCGGATGGCGTGCGCCGTCTTAAGGTCCGTACCAACGCCGAAACGCCTGATGATGCGGCAACCGCGCGCGGTTTCGGGGCGGAGGGGATCGGCCTTTGCCGGACCGAACATATGTTCTTTGACCCGGCACGCATCATTTCCATGCGTGAAATGATCCTGGCCGATACGGAAAAGGGCCGTCGTGCGGCACTTGATAAACTTCTGCCCTATCAGCGTCAGGACTTTATTGACCTGTTCCGGATCATGAAGGGCTTGCCGGTCACGATCCGTCTGCTGGATCCGCCATTGCATGAATTCCTGCCGCATGGCGACAACGAAATTGCCGAGGTCGCCAATGCGGCAGGTGTGGCAGAGGTCGTCGTGCGTCGCCGGTTGCTGGAACTGTCCGAAGCCAACCCGATGCTGGGGCATCGCGGCTGCCGTCTTGGCATCAGCTATCCGGAAATCTATGAAATGCAGGCGCGTGCGATATTCGAAGCCGCGATTGAGGTTTCAAAGGATGGCGGCGATCCGGTCATTCCGGAAATCATGATCCCGCTGATCGTTGGCAAGAAAGAGCTCGAAATACTCAAGGCCGCGATCATCAGGGTTGCCCGCGAGGTCGAGGCCGATAAAGCAGCCAAGCTCGAATTCCTTGTCGGCACGATGATCGAATTGCCGCGCGCCGCCCTTCGGGCCGGTGAAATTGCCGAAGAAGCCGAGTTTTTCAGCTTCGGGACCAACGATCTGACCCAGACGACCTTTGGTCTTTCGCGTGATGACGCATCCCGGTTCCTTGATACCTATATTTCCAAGGATATTTTTGCCGGTGATCCGTTCGTCTCGCTGGATCAGGAAGGGGTGGGCGAACTGGTCAGCATTGCGGCTGAACGTGGCCGCAAGACACGCGGCGATATCAAGCTTGGCATCTGCGGCGAACATGGCGGCGATCCATCGTCCATCGCCTTCTGCGAGGCGCAGGGGCTGGATTACGTGTCCTGTTCACCCTATCGCGTACCGATTGCGCGTCTTGCCGCCGCACAGGCAGCGCTCAAGAAATAAACCTGCTGATTGGCAGGATGAAAAAGCAAACGGCGGCAGAAATTCTGCCGCCGTTTGTATTTAATGAGGCAATGATTGTTGGATCAGGCCGCCGTTTCCGGCAAATTGACCCAGTCGGGAATGCTGACTGAAATTTTGGCATCCCCCGCCGTCAGGTCGGCATCATCGCCGATCCGTTCCAGCCGGATCAGGGCAAGACCCGCATCGCCATGGATGCTGCGGATGGTGCCGGCTTCCTTGTCGCCATTCATGATCAGGGTGCCGATTTCCGGTGCCGGGCCGGTGATAGTGATCGGCAGCAAGCGTTTGCGAACCAGTCCGCGATATTTGGTGCGCGCGGTCAGTTCCTGCCCCATATAGCAGCCCTTTTTGAAATCAACGCCGCCCAGTTCCTCGAACCCGTTTTCAAGCAGGATGGCGCGGTCGATTTCCATTTCCTCGCTGCCATTGGGCAGGCCAAGCAGCACACGATGCTGATGATAGGTTTTTTCATCACTTTCGGTGGCGCCGATGGCGGCCATCTGTGCCAGTTCGTTCTTGGGCAGCAACACGCGCGCCCCCATCGCACTCAGGCGCGGATCAACGGCCTTGATCCCGTCGGCAAGTGGTGCGGTGGCACCGGGCGTATCGGGCAGGTCAAGTGCGGCAAGGGCACCATCGCCGAAGACGGCAATGACGTCATAGCTTTCGCTGACGTCGGTCAGTTCGGCCTTGGCGCGCAATTTATACATACGCAGTTTTTTGAACAGTTCGGCCGCGCGGGCACCATCTTCGCCACGTTCGCATTCAATCAG
>CBIHMD010000395.1:0-3588 GCA_966210655.1 uncultured Thalassospira sp. | reverse complement strand
GAACAGTTCGAGCCCGGCCAGTTCGGTTTTGGTCAGGATGGCATCGTTGCCTTCTAGGAACTGGTCAAACCGCGATGCCGGGGTGATCAGGGTTGCCTCAAACGCCTCGATCGCCTTGGCCATGTTATCAAACGTTACCGGGTCGGTTTCGCCCGGAAAGGCATGGGCGAATTTCTGCACGTAATCGCCCATGCTTTTCAGCACCTCGACAACGCGTTCTGGCGTACTTGCCATTTCAACCCCCGCCTGAACCGGGCCTTTGGCCTGTGCTTTAAGGTCTTCGGCGCGGCCATCCCAGAACTGCGCTTCGTTAAACACGGCATTTAGCACGGTCGGGGCGTTACGCGGGCCTTTCTGCCAGCCGTGGCCGATGGATGTTTCAAGGTTGTCATCCCCGCCCATCCCCAGATTGTGGCAGGTATTGCACGAAATCAGCGCACTGGATGACAGGCGCGGATCGAAAAACAGCATCTTGCCAAGTTCGACCTTTTCACGTGTGACGGCATTGCCCGAAACGGCAGGCACCATCGACGGAATGACTTCGAAATGTTCAAGGGCGGTTTCGCGCAGATCGGCTGGCGATGGCGTTTCTGCTGCAAGGACGTTTCCGACGATCCCCAGCATGGCAGCCCCGGACACCAGGGTGCCCATTAACGCACGATAGGATTTCATTTGCTCTCTCCCAAATGATGGCAGTCCGGGAAGTAAAGCAGGCGGTACATGCAGCCACGCTGATGTATGTCAAAGTGCTAAAATAAACGTTTTTTCAATTGGTTGCTTTGAATTAGACAAAGAAAAGTCCGCAAGACACGATATCTTGCGGATTTGATGTGTTGGCTGGAAAAACGTGCTTACAGAAGCTTTTCGCGCGGGTCGAATTTCGGGGCCGGTTCGGCTTCAAGCTGTTCGAAAACCTGATCAAGCGTTTCGGCAACCGTGAACAGGTTGCGGTTGCTTTCACGCGCAAAGCCGTCCTCGATGATACCATCAATCATATCAAGGCACTTGTCCCAGTATCCCAGCGCATTGAGGAACACCAGCGGCTTGTCATGAATGCCAAGCTGGCGGAGCGTCAGTGCCTCAAACGCTTCGTCAAGGCTGCCAAGGCCGCCTGCAAGCGTGACAAAGGCGTCCGAACGTTTGAACATCTCGACCTTGCGCGCATGCATGGATTTGCACACGATCAGTTCGGTCAGACCCTTATGGCCGACTTCGATATCATCAAGATGGGCCGGGATGATGCCGATCACCTTGCCGCCGTTTTTCATCACCGCGTCGGCAACTGCCCCCATAAGGCCGATGCGACCGCCACCATAGACCAGTGCGATGCCGCGTTCGGCCATCATTTTACCGAATGCAATGGCGTTTTCCATGTGCTGGGGATTTTTGCCGTTCGAAGCGCCGCAAAAAACACAGATCGATTTAACTCTTGTCATGGCAACCTGCCTCTTTGTTGTTATCTCGCAGGTAACTTTCGCCGGATCGCGATGCGGGTGGCGTCCGGCGACGTGGCCCGTCTACTGGCCAAGCATAGCCCATTGCGCCGTAACCCGGTCAATAGTTTCCTTTGCGAAGTTCCTGTGACAGCCAGATATTGATCGCATGTGAACCCTGCCGCATTTTTGCCTTGGCAATCGGCATGATCGGGCGCGATAAGCCGGGGCGAGTTTTTCGTCGATGGTTAACAGGTTCTGAACCTGATTGTGGGATGGATATCAGCGTCTGTGCGCGCAATGCCATCTCGTTCACAGGTTTGAAAACGAAACAACAAGAAGGCAGGATCGCCCAACGTGTTTGTCGACAGTCCCTTTTGGCTCGCCATTCTGGTTTCCGGTGTTATTGCAACGGTTTTGATGCTCGCCCTTTGGCTGGGTCTTGACCGGGCATTGGCCCGGCGCATGGTGCTGGCTGCGGTTATTCCGGCGGTTGCGGTTGCGGTTCCGGCGGCCATCGGCCTGCCTGAAACCGCGCGCGGCGGTGTTGGCGCGGCGCTTTTGATGCTGGTGCTGGGTGGGGTTTGTGGTGCGATCCTTGATTTTGCGCATTTGCGCGACCGGACATCTGCGATTGTTGCGATCCTTCTGATGCTGTTGGGCGGCTGGCTGGTTCTGGCGGCACCTGTTACCGGGCTTTTGTATCATCCGGGTGGCTTGGTGGCGCTGGTGTGGGTCGCCTATATCCTGATCGGGGCCTCCTTCCTGTGGGTGACACGTCCGAATTTTGACGAAGACGAAGACCCGATCACGACCAAGGGCAGGGGTAAAAAGAACGGCAAATCTGCAAAATCTGCCAAAACATCGACAAAATCCACTGTCACAAGCGACGAGGATGCCGCAAAACCGGCACCGGTTGCGACCTTTATGGCGCTTGCCATCGGGCAGGGCATTATCGCCGCCCAGTTCGGTCTGCGTGATCATGTGGTGTTACAGGCCGGTCTATCGGTCGCGCTTCTGGTGGCGCTGATTTCCGAAAAGGCCGCCCCGCAATATCGCGCGGCCCTGTGGCTTGCGGTCAGTACGGCATTGATGGCCAGTGCATCGGGTGTGATGTTGGCGGCACCGGGGACGGCATTTGCCATGGCGGTTCTCGTTCTGGTGGTATTTGCCGGATCGGGGGCAGCGCGGATTGCAGCACTTTTGCCGGCCGATATTGGTGCGAATGCCGGGGCAGGCGGTGCGGTTCTGGCGATGCTGGTGCGCTTGTCTGTTCTGGCATTGCCGGTGCTGGTGGCGGCACTTGTGGCATATATCGGGGCCACAATGCAGGCAATTCCGTAAGGAATTCGGGACAAGGCTTGACCAAAAGCGCTGATTCTATTCATCTTTGCCTAACTGTTGCACTGTAATCTCGGTTTGTTACGTTATGGAAACTGTGTGCCGAAAGTAGTACAAGTTTCAAATTAACGCGTCGGGTGGGGCGTTTGGGGGACTCTATGACAGCTAGTTACAAGGTTTCGACGCCACCCGTAATAATCATAACCACCGTTCAAGGATATTACCGGTGAAAAGACCTTATATCCTCGTCATCATTGGCGTTTTGCTGATTGTTGCCGCGATCTCGTTGAATTACATGCTGACCCGGTCGGTCAACGAAGAAGATGGACCGGCGCAAACGACCGCACCGCCTGCGGTGACAGCCGATGATAGCGAGATCGCCGCACAGAACGCCCCGGCCCCGGCCGACACCGCACCCGAAGTTCGCACGCCGAGCTTTGATGTCGTGCGCATCGGTCCGGATGGCAATGCCGTGATTGCCGGGCGCGCTGCCCCCAACAGCACCGTTCGCATCCGCGAGGGTGACGAAATCATCGGGCAGGCAACCGCCGATGAGAGGGGTGAATGGGTGGTTCTGCCGGAAAAACCATTGGCAAGCGGTGACCGGGAACTGTCGCTTGAATCCGAAGACAGTGCTGGGGAAATTCATAAGGGCGATGACAATGTCGTTGTCCTGATCCCGGAAAAACCGGCATCGGGTGAACCCGCAACGGCCGAGAAATCCGGTGATGATGCAGAAGGCAGCACCGAACAGCCGATCATCGCGATGCGGGCGGAGTAGGCCCCCATGGTGTCATCCCGCGCGAGCGAAGCG
>CBIHMD010000394.1:0-3589 GCA_966210655.1 uncultured Thalassospira sp. | reverse complement strand
ACCGTGTTCTGGGCGAGATGAAAGAAAGCGGCGAAATTGATCGGCTGGTGACGGACTATTTCGCGTATTAGGCAGTGCGGCTCTTGCACAAAAAAAGCCGCCGGTTTCCCGGCGGCTTTAACGTCTCGACAGATATTCGAACGCTTAATGTTCGATATCACGCCAGATTTTGCGTTTCACCGCATAAAGCATCGCGGTCAGAACGATCAGGAACAGGATAACTTTCAGGCCCATGGATTTGCGGGCTTCAAGTTCCGGCTGTGCCGTCCAGTTCAGGAACGCAACAACATCGCGGGCATGTTGTTCCATCGTCATTGGCGTGCCATCGGTATATTCAACGGCCTCGTCATAAAGCGGCGGTGCCATTGAAATCTGATGACCCGGGAAATAGTGATTGTACGATTTCCCTTCAGAGAGCTCGAACCCTTCGGGGGCTTCTTCCTCGTAACCGGTCAGCAAACCGAAAACATAGTCCGGGCCTGCTACGCGGGCTTTGGTCATCAGCGACAGATCCGGCGGAATTGCCCCGCCGTTTGAAGCAGCCGCAGCCTTTTCATTGGCAAAGGGCGACGGGAAGTAATCGGACGGCTTGCCCGGACGGGTGAACATGTCACCATCGTCGTTCGGGCCGTCTTCTACTTCGTAATCCGCGGCAATTGCCTTGATCTGGTCTTCGTTGAAACCGATGCCCTGAAGGTTACGGAACGCAATGAAGCGAAGGCTGTGACAGCTTGCGCAGACGTTCTTGTAAACCTGAAAGCCACGTTGCAACTGGGCACGGTCATAAGTTCCGAACAACCCGTCCCAGCTCCAGTCCTGCGCCGGTGGAACCGGCGCGTCACCGGCGGCTTTTGCGCCCGTGCCGGCAAGGGCAGTCAGGGCAAACGCGGCTGCCATGGCGGTAAGTGCAAATTTACGCATTTGCCCCCTCCTTGAGAACGGATTCGCTGATACTCGCCGGAAGCGGTTTGGGCCGTTCCAGTTTGCCCACAAGCGGCATGACCACAAGGAAATGCGCAAAGTAGTACAGCGTTGAAAGCTGGCCCATGACGATGACCCGAAGGCCCTCGATCCCCATGAAGTAATCATCGGGCGCCTTTGCACCGCAATAGCCGAGCACGAAAGTGTCGATGACAAACAGCCAGAAGAACCATTTGTAAACCGGACGGAATTTCGAGCTGCGAACCTTCGAGGTATCAAGCCACGGAATAACGAACAGAATCACGATCGACGCAAACATCGCCAGCACGCCCAGCAGCTTTGCCGGAATGCCAAAGATCGTGAAATCGATCGACCGCAGGATTGCATAGAACGGCAGGAAGTACCATTCCGGAACAATATGCGGCGGGGTTACCAGCGGATTGGCCGGGATATAGTTATCCGGGTGGCCAAGGAAATCCGGGGCAAAGAACACAAACGCACAGAAGAAGATCAGGAACACGCCCAGACCGAACAGATCCTTGATCGTATAGTACGGATGGAACGGAATGCTGTCCTGCGGGGTTTTGATTTCAACCCCGGTCGGGTTGTTCGACCGCACGGAATGCAAAGCCCAGACATGCAGGACGACAAGGCCCAGAATGACGAACGGCATCAGATAGTGCAGCGAGAAGAACCGGTTCAGTGTGGGATTATCGACCGAGAAACCGCCCCACAGCCAGGTGACCAGCGGATCGCCGATGATCGGGAAGGCCGAGAACAGGTTGGTAATAACCGTCGCACCCCAGAAGGACATCTGGCCCCACGGCAGGACATAGCCCATGAAGGCCGTTGCCATCATCGCCAGCAGGATCAGGATACCGATCCACCACAGCATTTCACGCGGTGCTTTATAAGACCCGTAATACAGGCCACGGAACATATGGATAAATACGGCAATGAAGAACATCGACGCGCCGTTCATATGGATATAGCGAATAAGCCAGCCATAATTCACATCGCGCATGATGCGTTCGACCGATTCAAACGCCATGCTTGTATGCGGCGTATAGTTCATCACCAGGAAAATCCCGGAGAGGATCATCGTCACCAGAACAAAACCGGCCAGGGAACCGAAGTTCCACATATAGGACAGGTTTTTCGGGGTCGGATATTCATATGCGGAATGGTGCAGCATGGAAATGATCGGAAGACGATCATCGACCCATTTCACCACTTTGTTATTCCAGACGGGTGCACTCATCATACAGCTCCTTAGCCGATCCGGACGGATGTGTCGGTGAGGAAGGTGTAGGTCGGCACCTCTAGGTTCTTCGGCGCAGGACCCCGGCGAATACGGCCAGACGTATCATAGTGCGAGCCGTGGCAAGGACAGTACCAGCCGTCATAATCACCGCGGGCTTCGCCGGTGGCGGTGCCCATCGGAATGCAGCCCAGATGGGTGCAGACACCGACAACGATCAGCCATTCCTTTTTTTCGACGCGTGCGTCATCGGCCTGCGGATCGACCAGTTCATTCAGCGCGACGTCTGCGGCTTCATTGATTTCACGTTCGGTACGGTGGCGGATGAATACGGGTTTACCGCGCCACATGACCTTGATGGCCTGACCGACCGGAATATTTGACAGGTTAACTTCGACCGAGGCCAGCGCAAGAACGTCCTTGGACGGGTTCATGCTGTCCACGAACGGCCACAGCGCCATGCCGGTGCCAACAACACCGACTGCCGTGGTCGCCAGGGTCAGGAAATCCCTGCGGTTCTCGTCCGGGTTATGATCCCCGGATGAATGCACCGTTTGCGACATAATGTATTCCTCTTTCTGCCCCCAAAACAGGCATGCGGAATGCCCAAATTCACACTAGGGACAAGACATTTAATTTCCATTGATGGAAATCAAACAATGCTTTGCCCCCAAAGCCTTCAGGCCTGAAACCGGGTTCGTATACTAACAAAAAAGGGGTTTGTTAAGGGGAACTTGGAGTTGCAAATTGTTCGCATTCGATTTGCCTATTTGGTTTTGCACTGCACAATGGCAGTGAACGTAGCGTTTTCTAACAGGCTGGCGTATTCACAACCAAGTGGTTATATCCATGTCTCGTCTTATTCCAAATAAGTCTAATGGCGATATATCGGCGTAATTTTGTAAGGTTTTGCGCCCGGATTTCAGATCGAAAATATTACGAGTCTATAGGGCCTTATGAGAATCTGTTTGTTCGAACCCGACATTCCGCAAAACACCGGCACGATCCTGCGCATGGCGGCATGTCTTGGCGTTCCCGTCGATATTATCGAGCCCTGCGGCTTTCTTCTGACCTCGGCCGCACTCAAGCGTGCCGGGATGGATTATCTGGGCGCTGCGGACTATACACGTCATGCCGATTGGCGTGGCTTTGTGCAGGCGCGTAATGATGGAACCGTTCCGGGGCGTCTGGTATTGCTGACGACCAAGGGGGCGGTGCCCTATTGCGATTTTGACTATCGACCCGATGATATTCTGATGCTGGGCTCCGAAAGCAGCGGGGTGCCCGATCAGGTGCATGATTATGTTGATGCCCGTGTGGTCATTCCGCTTAAACCCGGAATGCGGTCGCTTAATGTCGCGATGGCAACGGCAATGACCCTGGGCGAGGCCCTCAGACAGACCAACA
>CBIHMD010000393.1:0-3592 GCA_966210655.1 uncultured Thalassospira sp. | reverse complement strand
TTTGATCGCCATTTTCAGAAGATGGATCTCATGATATTCGTGCTCAAGATCGTTTTTCATCATCTCGGGCACTGTTTTGCCGATCTTGATCGGGCTGCGCGACGCGGTATCGGGCACGCCTTCAAGGAACAGAATACGCTCGATCAGGCGTTTTGCATGTTCGAGTTCCTCGTCCTTTTCATGGTGCATGCGGGTATAAAGCGCATGTAAACCCCAATCGAGATACATCTCGGCGTGGGTGTTGTACTGGTCAGCGGCGGACAATTCAGCCGTAAGCTGTTTGTTCAGCGCATCGATAACCTTCTTGTTACCCTTCATGGCGTAAAGCTCCTGAATTGTTAGTCGCCGTCGCCAGAACGGCTTTGAATGTAATTCTGCATCCCGACATTCTCGATCTGCCACTGCTCTGTTTCGAGCCAGTCGACATGTTCTTCCTGATCTTCAAGGAATTTTACCAAAAGGTCGCGGGTCACGAAGTCTTCGGCTTTTTCGCAGGCGGCAATCGCCTCGCGCAGAAGCGGCAGGCTTGCCAATTCGAACTTCATATCGCAGGAAACAATTTCCTCGACATTCTCGCCGATCATAAGCTTGTTCAGATTCTGAAGATTGGGCAGACCTTCAAGGAACAGGATACGTTCGATGCTGTCATCGGCACGTTTCATTTCCTTGATCGAAAGCTTGTATTCGTATTCGCCCATTTCTTCGACGCCCCAGTCGCGCAACATACGGGCATGCAGGAAATACTGGTTAATCGCGGTTAACTGATTGGTCAGAACGCGATTAAGGAAACCGATGATCTTTGGATCACCTTTCATGGTGGCACTCCTGATGATTGGGCTGCCCAAATAGTGGGATCGCCCACCGTTCTTTTCAAGTAAAAACGGCGACTTTGATTACCATTATCAATAATTTAGGTGTTTTTTGGAAAACTTCTTAAAGTTAGCGATGAAGTAAAAATCATTCGCACAAAATTATCTGCGAATGCTTATCGCTTCAACTGTTTAGCCCGAAAAGATGATCATTTGAGATACCGGTTTTCCGACTCGCATTGCCTTCGCAGAAGACGCGAAGCACACAGGAGAAAGGAAGCAAAATTTTAGCCGCGTCCCGGCAGGCGCGGCATAGGTGCTTTAACATCAAAATCAGATACAAAAACAAAAAGCCGGACAAAATGTCCGGCTTCTGCTTACACAGCTGCCTACTAACTGGCGCTGTCGAAACTTGTTCTGGCTTAAGCGATCGCGTCGCGGGCAGCTTTGCGTGCCACGTCTTTGATCTGCCAGTGAGAAATTCCGACATCATCCAGGTCACGCTTGTCGAGATTGTAGAGTTCATTCGCGACAGAGCGTGCATAGGCCCAACGGCGAACAGCAACGAGAATACTGGACAAGAACATGTTGAACCTCCTTGGGTTAAGAAAAAGAACGCTAGCCTGCGGGGCTTCCACTTTTGTCTGGCGCGTTCAGCACTTCACTTTCTGCAATGCAATATGCCCATAAGTACCGCATCTCTCAACCACCAAAGAATGCATATCATCTATTCCAAAATGTCACAATTGAATGGGTTCAATCTCGACACTTATGGAGTCAATAACCGTTAAAAACGAGCCAAATCATATATTTCAGGCTCCGGCATTCATGCGGCGATGCAATATAATCACATAGTACATACCTGCTCATTCGACCTTAAGCGCCGCCTCTGCGCATGGGGTGTCAGCCAATTGGTCACGCACGCCCGTTGCCAATTCAAAGAACTGTTCCCTTACAGCACCGGCATATGGATTGGCATTTTCAATCGCCCAGAAAACACCAGGCGCGTCGTAACGCACCATTTCGGTGGCTTTGACCAGTAAATCAAAACTTGCTGTTGTCATACGTGCTGGCAACGGGCCCATCTGCACCAGAACCTTGGCAATCAAGTGTGTCACCCCCTGCACGACCGCTGCCTCGCGGTCATGTGCCTCCGGGGTGACAACAAACACCTTAAGGCCCAGAAGATGGCGCAGAAATGCACCAACCCGGCGGAATTGACGCCCCCGCACCGGGCATATCGCGATCTTGAGTCCTGATATGCCATCCCGTGCGCTTTGCGGCCCAAATAACGGATGGGTCCCGATAATATCGACATGATCGGGAAGCCCTTCCAGCATCATGCGCGCCGGTTCCATTTTGACGGACCCGACATCCAGAACAATGGCACCCGCCCGCAAATGCGGTGAAATGGTCGCGATTACAGACCTCATCGCCGTTACCGGAACAGCCAAAATAACGATATCGCATTTTGCCGCCGTCATGACATCTACGACGCGGATGTTTCCGCAGGCAGATTCCAAAATATCTGCCGATACGGCATGTGGATTGATATCATGGACAAAAAGCGGGAAATAATCCGCCAGATGTCGGGCTGTCAAACGCCCGAAGGCACCGAACCCGAAAATCCCGATCCTGGGACGAGATGGAAATAAAAAAGGCATCGTCGGTCTCCAAAGAGCTGCGATGCCGGTGCCTGTCTTGTATAATCAACCGCCAACGACGCAGCGGTTGAACATAGAAAAACGCTCCCGCCTTATGTGGCAGGGCCGTAATAGAAATCAGCAAACAGGCAAATAACGTTTTTCATGGCAGCGATTAATAATGTGAAACCGATCCCTGTCAAGGTATCTTAGCGGTGCGCAGACCAATGCGGTAGCGTCGCCCCACTTGTCGCGGGCTTTTCATTCCTTCCCCCGGACATCTAAACTCAATCCCGCATGCTTCTTTGTCGTTCTGTTACAAATGCGGGTGCATTTCATCGAATTGTGCATCACTGGAACAACTGTCTTGCAACGAAATGCGCTAATTATCTTTGCTGCCATGCAATATGATTTACGTCATATCCTGCTATTTTTGTAACAGTTTGTTTCAGTTCGCATTCTGGAAACGCCCTGTTACAGTTTTGTGAGTGCAAAGGGTCCCCCTTGGCAGCATGTTGTCGCTGCAATTGGTTTAAAGCCAGGGAGGAAACCTAAATGAATCTGCGCAAAACCATTCTCGCCACCGGTGTGGCGTTCTCTGCTCTCGCGACTGCAAGCTTTGCACATGCTGAACCGACCGCCGAAGTCCTGCATTGGTGGACCTCGGGCGGTGAAGCCAAAGCTGTCTCAGCCCTGAAAGAAGATTTCGAAGCACATGGTGGCAAATGGGTTGATAGCCCGGTTGCCGGTGGCGGCGGTGACGCAGCCATGACCGTGTTGCGTTCGCGCGTTCTGTCGGGAGATGCTCCGGCAGCCGTTCAGCTTAAAGGTCCTGCGATCCAGGATTGGGCAGAACAAGGTGCACTCGCTGATCTCAATGACGTTGCCGAAGCAGAAGGCTGGGACAAGGTTATCCCCCCGGCAATTCAGAGCGTCATGAAATATGAAGGCGACTATGTTGCCGTTCCGGTAAACATCCACCGTGTTGACTGGATCTGGGCAAACCCGGAACTGCTGGCCAAAGTTGGTGCCACCGAAGCGCCGAAAACCTGGGACGAATTCAACGCCCTTGCTGACAAGCTCAAAGCTGCGGGCATCACGCCCATCTCGGTTGCTGGCAAGGAAGGGTGGCCCATGTAC
>CBIHMD010000392.1:0-3592 GCA_966210655.1 uncultured Thalassospira sp. | reverse complement strand
CCGCCCGTGCTATCGGTTTGTGCTGCCGGGTCAAGCAGGCGGGCATTGATGATGGCCTTGCGGCCCGTGCCCTTTACGCGAATGGCTGGGGTCATGCCTGGCCTCCTGCCTGTCTGTGGTTCTGGACCAGCAATTCAAGGGTCGCCATGCGCACCGCAACCCCCATTTCAACCTGTTCGCGGATGACGGATCGTTCGACGTCGTCGGCGACTTCACTGTCAATTTCGACCCCGCGGTTCATCGGGCCGGGATGCATGATCAGCGCATCGGGCTTGGCATTGGCAAGTTTGGCGCGATCAAGGCCGTGGAAATGGAAATATTCGCGGACCGACGGGATAAAGCTTCCTTCCATGCGTTCAAGCTGAAGGCGCAGCATCATGACGATGTCACAATCCTTAAGGCCTTCTTCCATGTCATGGAAAATCTCGACTCCCATCCGGTCGATCTTGGACGGGATCAGGGTCGGGGGGGCCACAAGGCGCACCCGCGATCCCATGGTATTGAGCAGCAGGATGTTGGACCGGGCCACGCGCGAATGCGCGATGTCGCCGCAAATCGCCACGTTCAGCCGATGCAGGCGGCCCTTGTGGCGGCGAATGGTCAGCGCATCAAGCAACGCCTGTGTCGGATGTTCGTGGCGGCCATCCCCGGCATTGAGAACCGCGCAATTGACCTTTTCGCTCAGAAGCTTGACCGCACCGCTGTCGCCATGGCGAACCACAAGCGCATCGGGGTTCATCGCATTCAGCGTCATCGCCGTATCAATCAGGGTTTCACCCTTTTTGACCGAACTGGTGCCGACCGTCATGTTGATGACCATCGCACCCAGCCGCTTGGCGGCCAGTTCAAACGATGTCAGCGTTCGGGTCGAATTTTCATAGAACAGATTGACGATCGTGGCCCCGGCAAGAATGTTGCTGGTCTTGTCTGCGGTGCGGTTCTTTTCCGCATAATGCTGGGCGCGATCAAGAATAAGGGTGATTTCCCCCGGGGTAAGACCTTCGATACCGAGGAGGTGAGGGTGCGGATAGTGATCCGCCGCTGGTCCCATGACACTCATGGCGTTGCACATATTCCTTAAATGGTATGGGCAGAATTTCGCGCGGAGCATACCCAATTGCCCCTGTCACGGAAAGTTAAAATATTGCTCCGATATGCTGACCGGATGGTCAGTATTTCGCTTGGTTTACATCACACCACATGCAGCAAAACCGCAAGGATCGGGATGCTGGTAATCGCGACAAGGGTGTGAACCGTAATGATGCTGGCCATCATTGGCGCATCGCCGCCCATCAGGCGTGCAAGGATATACGCGCTGGCCGAGCATGGCAGTGCGGCATAAAGCACAATTGCCGCTGTTTCGATATCGGGCAGACCGATCAGCAGGCACAACCCGGCGGCAATGGCCGGGCTGATGGCCAGTTTGCCAATGGCGGAAGCCGCGACCGGTCCCCCGGCGCGCCGTGCCGCCGAAAGATCAATCCCCGCACCAACTGCCAAAAGGCCAATCGGTAACGCTGCCCGGCCAAGAACCTCAAGAAACGGACCGATCACCGGCGGAAGGCCAAAGCCGCTGGCATTGATCAGCATCCCCAGAACACACGCCATCAGAAGCGGGTTGCTGATTACATCGCGCAGGATCGACAAAATTCCGGGCTGCCGGTCATTCTCCCCCCAAAGCGTACAGCCCAATACCGAAACCACATTAACACTGGGCACAATGATGGCAACGCAAAGGGCGGTGACGGTCAAACCCTCATCGCCCAGCAGTGCTGCCGCGACCGCCAGTCCGATATAGGTATTGGGTCGGATTGCCCCCTGAAGAAGCGATGAAAATGCCGGATCGCCGACTTTCAGGAACGGTTTTGCCAGTAGCATCAGGATCGCACAGATCAGCGCCGTGCCCAGCATCGCGGTCGCGATCCCCGCCAATGGCAGACTGCCCAGATCGGCCTGTGCCGTATTGGAAAACAGCAATGCCGGGAATGTCACGTAATAGGTCAGCTTTTCTGCCCCCGGCCAGAAGGCATCAGGCAGGAATTTGCGCTGTCGCAGGATGAAACCCAACACGATCAGGGCAAAGGTCGGGATCAGGGCAGACAGGATGGCAATCATGGGGCGCTTTCGAAAATATCTTGCGGCACGATGGGGCGGTCATTAATCGGTTATTAGGCGATTTGCTGTGATGGTTTGTATTGCATCAGTCATGCTTGACGTCGTATCGACAAGACTGTCTGTTTCATTACATGTCCATCCTGTGATAATGAGCATGGGTCAGATAATGCGTGCAACGCACTGATTTATCAATTGAAAGAAATTCCTGCGCTGTTAGCACTGCAAACAGGAATGCAAATCAGGGGAATGCCTATGAGCCGCTCAATCGATCATCTGGTTTTATGTGTCAATGATCTTGATGCGGCCTGCGATGCCTATCGCAAGCTGGGCTTTACCGTCACCCCGCGGGCCAATCACCCGTTCGGTACCGGCAATGCCCTGATCCAGTTTGATGGCATGTATGTCGAATTGCTTGCCGTGGTTGAGCCGGAAAAAATCGCCGAAACCGATCTTGCCGCACCATTTTCCTTCCCGATTTATAACCGTGATTATTTGCGTCATCGCGAAGGCATGTCGATGCTGGCCCTGCAATCGCGCGATGCGGAAAAAGACCGGGATGATTTCATTGCCGCCGGTGCCGCCGTGCCCCGTGTTTTCAAGTTCGAACGCGAAGCAACCCGCCCGGATGGTTCGCTTACCGATCTGGCCTTTTCGTTGGCCTTTGCCAATCATCCGCTGTTGCGCCATGCGGTAACGTTTGTCTGCCAGCATCGCCATCCGCCACAGAATTTCTATTATCCGGAATACCAAAGCCACGCCAACGGCGCCTATGCGATTGGCAAGGTTTTTCTTATGCACTGGGCGGCGGACGCGGTTACGGATTTCGTCGAAGAAATCGGAACCGATAAAATCGTCTCGGCCCTGCACAGTGATGAAATGGTCACCCGTTTCGGAATTGATGACCCTGACTTCCCGACCTATGGATTTGCCGGTTTTTAAATCATCGTCGATAAGCTCGATACCATTGCCGAGGCTGCTCAATCCATGGGCGCAATCCATAAAAAGGGCCGCCTGATCCTGCCGCCATCGAAATTCTTTGGAACACTGGTTGTCTTTACGGCCAAAGAAAAAGCCGCCTGAACAAACAGGCGGCTGATCGAAAATTTTGAAACCAACGGGTTTCGTTTGGCCGAAAATCAGGCTTCTTCGTCACCAAATTCCTCTTCATCATCCTCATCGGGGTTTGCACCCGGATCGGTATGAAGATTAAGGTTATCAAGCGCACCTTGCAGGATATAGGCCGCAGCCGTTTTATCGACAACTTCCGCACGGCGTTTGCGCGTCATGTCGACATCCTCGATCAGGATGCGTTCAACCGCGTTGGTCGAAAGACGTTCATCCCAAAGCAGGATCGGCAGATCGATATAATTCTGCATTTCGTCGACAAACGCATAAACCCGGTGGCAGGCCTTGCCAATAGTGCCGTCAAGTTCACGCGGAAAACCGATGATGATACCACCGACATTCTGTTTGGTGA
>CBIHMD010000391.1:0-3592 GCA_966210655.1 uncultured Thalassospira sp. | reverse complement strand
CCGGTGATTGATCCGGGGATGTTTGCATTGACCGCAGGCACCATCGGGATGGATTTTGCCATCGGCAAGACCATTGCTGCAATCGGGATCGGCCTTATGGGCGGGTTTGCAACATTGTGGTTGTCGCGGATGGGATTCCTGACCGATCCGTTACGCGATGGTGTAGGCAATGGCGGTTGCGGCGGGGCTAAAATGCGGGCGCCCAAACCGCCGGTATGGGCTTTCTGGCGCGAAAGCGACCGTGTGACGAAATTTCGCCGCGACGGGATTAAAACCGCGGTGTTTCTTGGCAAATGGCTGGTTCTGGCCTTTTTGCTTGAAAGCCTGATGCTGATTTATGTTCCGGCTGAAACGGTGTCGGCTGCGGTCGGCGGGGAAGGCATCCTGCCGATCCTGATTGCGACATTTGTCGGGGTTCCTGCCTATTTGAACGGTTATGCCGCGCTGCCGCTGGTCGGAGGATTGATCGGGCAGGGGATGCAACCCGGTGCGGGCATGGCGTTTCTGGTGGCGGGTGGTGTGTCATCGCTGCCTGCGGCGATTGCGGTTTTTGCGCTGGTCAAGAAACCGGTTTTTGCCCTGTATCTTGCCTATGCCCTGATCGGATCGTTTGCTGCGGGGCTGGTGTTCCAGCTTGTGATATGAAACCGGACGTTCTTGTGCGTTCATGTCCGATATGACGATTTCGGGATGGCGCGCGCTGTAAAAATCAGTACAGTGCGCGCCAACCCGAAATCATGATCAATGGATGAACCATGCCGACGATCGACGAGCAGGTATCGCGCCGCCGTACCTTTGCTATCATTGCCCACCCGGATGCGGGTAAAACGACACTAACCGAGAAGCTGCTGCTTTTCGGGGGTGCCATTCAGATGGCCGGTGCGGTGAAGGCGAAAAAGGAACAGCGCGGGGCGCGTTCGGACTTTATGAAGATCGAACAGGATCGCGGTATTTCGGTGTCGTCCGCCGTCATGACGTTCGAGTTTGAAAAGAACATCTTTAACCTGCTTGATACGCCGGGCCACGAAGACTTTTCCGAAGATACCTACCGCGTTCTGACTGCGGTTGATTCCGCCGTCATGGTGATTGACGGTGCCAAGGGGATCGAGGCCCAGACGCGCAAGCTGTTTGAGGTCTGCCGTCTGCGCGACGTGCCGATCACGACGTTTGTGAACAAGCTTGACCGTGAATCGCGTGATTTCTTTGAACTGATCGATCAGATCGAACGTGACCTTGCGCTTGATGTGTCGCCGGTAACCTGGCCGATTGGATCGGGCCGGGATTTCCATGGCTGTTATGATCTGGTCAATGATCAGCTTCTGTTCATGGAAAAAGGTGGCAATGTCGTCAAGGAAGCCATTCCGATCAAGGGGCTTGATGACCCGAAGCTTGACGAGCTGATCCCGGATTACCTTCTGGAGAAGCTTCGCGAAGAAGTCGAAATGGTGCGCGAAATCTGCCCGCCATTTGATCTGCAAAGCTATCGCGAGGGGCATCTGACGCCGGTTTTCTTTGGGTCGGCTGTCAATAACTTTGGCGTGCGTGAATTGCTGCGCGGTATTGGCGATATCGCGCCGACCCCGCGCCCGCAGGAAGCGGCAACGCGGCTGGTCGAGGCGGCAGAGCCAAAGGTTTCGGGCTTTGTGTTCAAGGTGCAGGCCAATATCGACCCCAACCATCGCGACCGCATTGCGTTTATTCGCCTGTGTTCCGGCCATTTCAAACGCGGCATGAAATTGAAGCATGTGCGCGCTGGCAAACAGATGGCGGTGCATAACCCGATGCTGTTCTTTGCCAATGAACGCGACATTGCCGAAGAAGCATGGCCGGGCGATATCATCGGCATTCCGAACCATGGCACATTGCGCATAGGTGATACCCTGACCGAGGGGGAAGACCTTCGTTTCCGGGGTGTTCCGGCCTTTGCCCCGGAATTGTTGCAGAAGGTGCGCCTTGATGATCCGTTAAAGGGCAAGCATCTTCAGCGCGCGCTTGAACAGCTTGCCGAAGAAGGTGCATCACAGGTGTTCAAACCGATGATGGGTGCCGACTGGATCGTTGGTGTGGTCGGGCAGCTTCAGTTCGAGGTTCTGAAAGAACGCATTTCTGCCGAATACGGCATCAAGGTGCATTTCGAACAGACACCGGCCTATGCCGCGCGCTGGGTGATTGGCAGCGATCCGCTGGAAATCAAGAAATTCCGCGATGCCAACCAGTCAGCCCTGTTCGAGGATCACGACGAAACGCTGGTCTTTATTGCGCGCAACGCCTGGCATCTTGAAACCACGCAACGCGATTGGCCGAACCTGAAATTCGAAGCGACCCGTGAACAGAATATGATTGCGGCCTGAGGCAGGACGCAATCGGGATCATGAAAAAGGCCGCCCGGAATTTTCAGGGCGGCCTTTTAATTTGTCTGTCGTTTCGTCAGCCGATGAAATACCGCCCCGCTGCGACAAGCACCATGCCTGCGACCATCGCGGCAAACAGGTTGCGTGCGACAATCATGGTGATGACGGTGGCAGCGGCACCGGCGATGCCGATGGGACCGGCCGACAGGGCGCTTGGCACCCAGACGGAAATCAGGACAGCACCGGGCAGGCGTTCAAGCACATGGGCCCAACGGCCGTGTTGCGGCAGGCGGTCGGCCATCAGAAGGCCGCCAAGGCGCATACCATAGGTTACGACGGCCATGCCAAGGATGGTCAGGATTGAGGCGGTGCTGAAGGTGGTCAGATCGGGGAAACTCATCATTTGCCGGCCTCCGTCGAATAGGTGCCTTCGGGCGCGCCATAGGTATCGGTATTTACATCGGGTGTGGTTTCGGGCTTGGGCGCGGTATCGTCCATGTCTTCGCGCCATGTCAGGGCGGCAACAATCACCCCGGCCCCGGCACCGGCAAGGATCGACCATGTACCGGGCAAGGTGTAATGCCCGATCAATGATCCGATGGCAGCCGCCAGCCACGGCAGAAGATCAACCCGACCCTTCCACATGCCGACCGTGAGTGCGGCAAAGACGGCGGTAAAGGCGAAATCAAGCGCATAGACATTCGGGTCGGGTATGCCCCCGCCCAGCAGATAGCCGATGGTGTTGCCCGTCGCCCAGACAATGCCAAGGAAAATCCCGCCACCCAGCAGGAAGCCCGGATTGGCAAGGTTTTCCTGCGTCATGGTGACGGCCCAGTTTTCATCGGCCACCATATGCATGCCGCAGATTTTGACCCAGAGCGGACGACCGCGAAACACCGGGCGAAGCGATGCACCGATCAGGACATAGCGCAGATTGATCACCGCCGTTGCGACAATGATGGTGGCAGCAGGGATGGTTTCGCGCCACAGATCGACCGACACAAACTGTGCCGATCCGGCAAAGACCGTGAGGCTCATGAACAGAAGTTCGCCCAGCGACAGGCCGCGCTGGGTGGCAAGCACGCCCAGTACCGCACCAAAGATCATGGTACTGGGCAGCAGGGGCAGACAGGCGATGGCGCCACGTCTTATGGTGTCGGCATCGAAATGCCGTGTCGGGGCAGATCCGGGGCGAGACATCTTGTGCGTTTCCGTTTTTATCGCTGGTGGCGATTTATGAC
>CBIHMD010000390.1:0-3597 GCA_966210655.1 uncultured Thalassospira sp. | reverse complement strand
GATAATACCAGACCATCTAGACTGCAGAATCAGGTGCTTCTGACCCGCTATTGGCAAAGAAAACCTTGGACATCGGGACGGGCACAAGCTCCAGAAGTTTTTCTGCCAGATCAATCGCCGGATTGGTGCTGCGCGATGCGAAGGTGTGGTAATAGGGCAGGGTTTCGAGCTGCTTTGTCGCGGCTTCAACAAGGCGATTTTCGCTAAATCCCAGCGACGCACACCAAAGACCGGCCATGCCTTCGATAAAATCGCGGCCATTGTCATCGGTCACATAAATCCCGTGGCCCTTTGAAATAATATGCGGCCCGGTTTTTTCGTGGGCGGCAAAATTGGTATAGGGATGCAGATAGCTTGCGATATCGCGGCTGGCAGCGGAATTGCCTTTGGCGTTCAGGGCGGTATTGATTGTCTTGGTGGTGGCGTTGGTGGTCATGGCGAACCTCTGTTTTGTGCAGGAAAGCTCCTGATGCTTTCAGGCACTTTAGGGTGCAATCTTTGGCTTGAAAATCATTTGTTGGGCCAAAAGCAAAACCGGCCGGGCAAGGCACCGACCGGTCTGGTAACAGCATGATATGGCAGTAGCCTAGTGCGACATCAGAACCGGCACCGTCATGTGCCGCAAAAGATGCTGCGTTACGCCGCCCATCATCAATTCGCGCAGGCGCGGGCGGCCATAGGCACCGCAGACAATCAGATCGATGCTTTCATCGGCGGCACGCGACAGCAGAAGATCGCCCACACTGATGCCGGTCGCATTCATGTTTTCCTTGCGGACATTGACCCCGTGGCGTTCAAGACGTGACCCGATATCGACACCCGGCACCGGGATGGAATCCCGTGCGCCCTTGTTGGGATCGGCACAAAGAACGAGGGCCGATTTGGCATTTTCAAGAAACGCCATGCCGTCATTCACTGCACGAACCGCCTCGCGATAGGGCTTCCACGCAACCATCACGCGGTCGCCAATCGTTTCGAACTGTCCGGCATAGGGTACGATCAGAACCGGGGTGCCTGCCGTCAGTATGGCCTTGTCCGGCATGTCCGAGGTCGAGGACGGATCGGCGCTGTCGGGGTCATGCTGACCCAGAACCGTCAGGTCATGATGACGGGCATACATGGCCACCGTGTCGGCAATCTCGGCTGCCGAGCATGGTGTTTCCTGCCAGCTGAAGGTTACACCGACGGCCTCGCAGGCTTTGGCGAAGTCACGTTTGGCTTCCTTGGCGGTTTCGGCCATGGTCGCACGTTGCTGATTGATGATTTCCTGGGAAATCTGGACTTCCATGAAACGCGGAATTTCGGCATGGGGCAGCAGAAACAGCCCGGTCAGATGGGCTTTGTGCGCCTTGGCAACTTTCAGGGCAACCAAAAGCCGTTCTGCGCATGGGGCTGAATTGTCGATATGAACTAGGATATCCCGATACATCTGCCAGTCTCCTTTTCCGGGCAACGCTGCCATAAACAGGGCCGCCGTTTGGTTATGAGAAGCAGTCTAATGCGATCAATGGTGGCGTTCTTTGTTCTATCTCAAAGTGCACTTATCGCGTGCACCGAGTGTCGCGCGACCCTGTGGCGATAAAATGACTATTACCGTTTCTGATCTTTCTAGCCGTCAGACGGCTGCGATGTCATCGGGATGACCTTTTCCATGGTCGGGGCACCATTGGTGCCGGGGATGGCGTTCGATTGCGCCGGGTTCTGTGCTGGTGTTTTGGCTGGGCTTATTGTCGGGTCGCTCATCATCGGTGCCCCCGATGACGACATTCCGGTCATGTTGTTGCCGGTAATAATCGCCAGACTTTTATGCAATTGCTGCGACAATGTCGGCCAGTTTGTCTGCAATGTATTACACGCCGCCGGGTCGTTTTGCTGGACGCAGCGCTGCGCCATGCGATCAAGAATGTCGAGCGCAATGCGCGCTTCGTCAATCTGCTGGCGCTGCATATCCGTGATCGCAGGTTTGGGCGCTGTCACTAGCGCGGATTGGCCGTTTTGTGCAGGTTTTACAGCACTTTGCGATGAAGATGCGGCAACTGTCGTGCCCCATGGCGTGACGATCTCAGGCTGCTGGTCGGCGGGCGGATTGCTTTGTGCAGTGGGCTGAACACAGCCCGACAGCATGGCCGCCGATATGATAAGACCCGACAGGAGGCGTGCGTTTCTGATCGTCATGACGTGCTCCTTTGGCCACAAAGCGATATGCGCCGGGCCGTTCCCTTCACCTGACAGTGCCATTTATCATACGGCCTTGCTTTTGCTTGGGAATATATTGAACCCAGTTACATGCGATGTCCAGAAAAGGGCATGTGACAGCAACGGCGCTATCAGTCCCCGAAGCCATGTTTATCACGCGACACCATGGCGATGATGGTTTCAAACAGTTCCTGCTTTGCCTGATCTGCGGTGATTTCACCTGTTGCCGCGGCATAGGAAAGGGCCTCGGCAGCACCCAGAAAGCCCCAAAGACGAGGCATGGGGATTTTCCCCATCGGACTGAAAGGGGACAGGATATCGCGGCATTTATCAATAAACAGAAGATGATAGTCGCGCTTGACCTGCTCGAGTTCCGGCGATCCGGCAAGTGATGCGATCACGCCCGAAATTTCGCGCCCCTGTGACTGCACGCAATCAACATAGGATGCCGCGATGACCGATGCCTTGTCGCGCAAGGTCGGGTTGCTTTGGGCGAGGGTGGCGTCCATCAATGCGGTCTGGCGCTGGGCGTAATCCTGATACAGCGCGATCAACAAACCCGACCGTGTCCCGAAATGATCATAGACCACCGGTTTGGTGACCCCGGCCTTTTCGGCGAGATTGCCAAGGCTGAGCGCCTCGGTTCCGCTGTCATGGGTCATTTGCCATGCAACGTCGAGGAGCTGCCGGTTACGATCTTCGCGTGCCATTCGTTTGCGAGGCTTATGTGACGGAGACTTTTTTGCACCGATACTTGACATGGCTATATACCAAACGTAACTTACATAAAGTAACTTACTTATAGTATATATAGATTGCCATTGAGTGGCAATCGCTTAGCAAGGAGGTATGTCATGCGTGCGCTTGTGGTTGTTGCTCATCCAAATACCGGTTCGTTCAGCAATGCTATTGCCAGCGAGATCGGCAAGGGGATCGAGGATGCCGGTTCCGAGCACAGTTTCGAGCTGGCCAATCTGTCGGCAGAGGGATTTGATCCGCGTTTCAATCAGGATGATATTGCTGCCTTCGAGATGAAGGCCCCGTTTCCCGATGATGTGCTTGCCGAACAGAAACGGATTGATGCTGCCGACACGCTGGTTCTGGTTTTTCCGATCTACTGGTGGTCAATGCCAGCCATCATGAAAGGCTGGATTGATCGGGTGTTTTCAAATGGCTGGGCCTATGAGGATATCGACGGTGAAAAGGTGATCAAAAAGCTGAACCATCTGAAGGTTCATCTTGTCGCGATTGGTGGGGCAGGACTTGGCACCTTTGCCCGGCATGGCTATTTCGGGGCGATGAAGCTGCAAATCCATCAGGGCATTTTCGATTATTGCGGTATCGAAGTCGCAACTTCTGAATTGATGTTGCTGGCCGATGGTAATGATCCGGCGGAACATC
>CBIHMD010000389.1:0-3602 GCA_966210655.1 uncultured Thalassospira sp. | reverse complement strand
CCAGATTCATAGGGCCGACTTCCGAATTGCCCATCTGCCCTTCGGGCAGGCCGACGTCAAGACCGCACGCTTTCAGAAAGCCGGTCGGATTATTGGCATAAAGTGCATCCCAAACGGGGGTATTGGCCAATGCAACCGCATTGTCCCTGCTTTCCTCGCGATAACCCCAGCCATCCAGAATGCACAGCACCACTGGACGCGGGCGCTTTACGGTATTTGATACAGTCACAATCATAACCCCACGAAATAAGGTAAAAGGCTGAATTACCGGTAAAGATGGTTATTTTTCGGTAATTTTGCCATCAGTACAAAGACGCCGGGCGCGGTGGGTCCGCCTTTGGGCGCTGCCAATCAAAGCAATTTCACCGCGCAATCTATCATGAATGAAGGCATTGAACAGCCTTACCGCTGGGTATTTTTTGTGCAGGTGCAAAGTCGCTTTTTGACAAGGATCATGGCCTGCCTGTAATCTCGGACGTGACGGTGATACCTCGAATAACCGCGATGGGAGAGCCCGCTTTGATCCCGCGATCAGATCGGCGCCGAAGGAGCAATAGCCCCGAAAACTCTCAGGCACATGAACCGTTGCGGATTGAGGCTCTGGAGAGAGAAAGCGGTACGGGGGCAAAGCCCTGCACCATATTTCCACCGAAGGATGAAGCCATGTTGTCAAGAACGGTTGTTTTTGATCGCAAGGCGCACAATCTCAGGTCAAGGGACAGAGGGGGCAAGACACCGGTTCTATAACGTCGTGCGGCATTGATCCCGCATGACAAAGAGCCGTGGGAGGCCCTTTTGACCGAAGAAAACAAACAACGTCCGCAAGACGTTAACCTTTCCGTTGTCGATCTTTATACCATCGGTATCGGCCCATCGAGCTCGCATACGGTCGGGCCGATGCGCGCGGGATATCGTTTTTGTCTGGAACTCGAAGCCCGGAACCTTTTGGAAAAAATCGGTTCGGTAATTGTCGATCTTTACGGATCGCTTGCTCTGACCGGCAAGGGCCACGCCACCGATACCGCGGTGATCATGGGGCTTTCGGGGGAACGACCGCGTTCGGTTGATCCCGACCGGATCGCACCGACGATGGATGCGATTGACAGGGATGGCGAATTACAGCTTTACGGTCGCCACCCGGTTGCCTTTAACCGTGAGACCAATCTTGTGTTTCACATGACCGAAAGCCTGCCCGAACATCCCAACGGCATGCGGATCACCGCCTTTGACCGTGACGGTGTTGTTTTGCACAAACAGGAATATTTCTCGGTCGGGGGTGGGTTTATCGTATCGGGCGATGATCGCGGGGCGGAATATTCCGGCGATAACATCACGTTGCCCTATCCTTTTTCCTCGGCCGATGAATTGATGGCGATCTGCAAAAAGGAAAAGCTGTCGATTGCCGAAGTCATGGTCGAAAACGAAAAAAGCTGGCGTGAACCCGTCGAGACCGAGGAATTCGTTGATCGCGTGCATCGCGCGATGATGGATTGCATCGAACGGGGCTGCAAGTCGGATGGCATCCTGCCCGGCGGACTGAATGTCAAACGCCGTGCGCGCAAGCTTTACCTTGAATTGACCGAACGGCCCGAAGCCGGGCTTAAGGATCCGTTGACCGTGATCGACTGGGTTAATCTTTATGCCCTTGCGGTCAACGAAGAAAATGCTGCCGGTTCGCGCGTTGTCACCGCCCCGACCAACGGGGCGGCGGGCGTTATTCCCGCCGTGCTGCGCTATTACGAACGGTTCGGGGCCAATGTGACGCAGGGCAAAATACGCGAATTCCTTCTGACGGCGGCGGCTATTGGTTCGATCTATAAAAAACGCGCCTCGATCTCGGCTGCCGAAGTCGGTTGTCAGGGTGAGGTTGGTGTTGCCTGTTCAATGGCGGCAGGTGCGCTTTGTGCGGTCATGGGCGGCACGCCAGAACAGGTTGAAAACGCCGCCGAGATTGGCATGGAACATAACCTTGGCCTGACCTGTGATCCGATTGGTGGTCTGGTGCAGGTGCCCTGCATCGAACGCAACACCATGGGGGCGGTCAAGGCGATCAATGCGGCCCGTCTGGCGATGCGCGGTGATGGTCAGCATACCGTGTCACTCGACAAGGTGATCGAAACCATGCGCCAGACCGGCATTGATATGCAAAGCAAATACAAGGAAACCAGCCAGGGCGGGCTGGCGGTCAATGTCAACGTGGTTGAATGTTGATCCGCCTGTCGAAATGATCCTCAAACACCCCTGAAGCCATTGTTTCGGGGGTGTTTTTCGTCTGGCCTGATTCTTGCCACCTTGGGTCTGTATTCTGATATGCTCAAGTAATTGATAACGGGGCAAAGACCCCGAACAGGTTGGGCAAAGCATGAAAAAGAAACTGTTCCGCATCTATATTGCGGTCAGTCTGGATGGCTATATCGCGCGCGCCAATGGCGCTGTTGACTGGCTGGATCAATTCGATCCGGCCGAGTTCGACTTCGATGGCTTTCTGGGCACTGTAGGAACATTGATCATCGGGCGAAAAACCTTTGATCAGGTGATGGAGTTTGGCGATTGGCCCTATGAAGATCGCCGCACGATTGTCCTGACATCGCGCGATTTACCCGATAACCGTCCGGCCAATACCGAGGCCTATGGCGGCAGTCTTGTCGAACTGGCAAGGCAGCTTCGCGATGACAGGTCCGATACCGGCGATATCTGGATCGTCGGCGGGGCCAGCGTTGTGACCCAGTTCCTGTTTGGCGGGCTTGTCGATCAGCTTGAAATGTTCATAATCCCGGAAATTCTGGGTGATGGCATCCGTCTGTTTGGCCGGGATGCAGCAGGCACAACACCGAAACTGATTGCTTCGCAAAGCTACAAATCCGGTGTTGTGCGCATGCAGTATGATTTGCGCTGAGGCTGGTTACTTCAGCGTTTCAAGTTGCTCGGCAATCTTTGATGCAAGTTCACGAAGGGCGTTTACAGCACTGCTTTGCCAGTCGCTGTCGAGCACCATCTGCATCTTTTCCTGATAGCTGTCGGTTACTGTAACCGGTTCGCCTTTGTTCAGTTCAGTACCCTTCAACGTCACTTCGGACTTGTTATGCACTGTGACTTGCCAGAAACCGGGTTCGAACCATGACCAGAACTTGATCAGGTCCGCATCCACGGCATCCGCACTATCATATTCCGCATCGCCGGGTTCAAGAACACGGTATCCGGCCTGTTTGAAGCGGTTCGAAATAGCCTTGTTGACGGCATCGGCAACGGTTTTGCCTTCGGGCAACAAAACATCCCCCATCGCCATTCCGTAACCGTTGCGTTTGCGGGCATAGACGCGCGACGTAAAGGTGACATCATCACAACTTATCCAAGAGTGGGGGAACCAATGCTTTGGGATGCAGTCGGGGATTATTCCCGGTGATAGGGATGGTTGGTCTGGATGGTATGGGCGCGGAAAAGCTGTTCGGCAATCAAGGCACGCACCAGCATATGGGGCCATGTTGCCTTGCCAAGTGACCACAGCGTATTGGCGCGCGATTTGAGGGCGTCCCCGTGCCCGTCGGCCCCGCCAATGGCAAAGGCGATATTTCCGGCATATTGATCGATCCAGCCTTCAAGTT
>CBIHMD010000388.1:0-3623 GCA_966210655.1 uncultured Thalassospira sp. | reverse complement strand
GGCTTCATGGAGAACGAAAACAAAACAGTTATGCTTCATAGTAACAATCAAAAAAGAGTTATTACTGGTATATCAGTTCAAGGCGACAAGCTGAAGGTTCCGAAGAAAAAGAAACGAGAAATCAGGTCTGAAGTACATAATTTCCTTAACAATAAAGATATCAACACTTCCTTTGACAACTTTCAGCCATATGCCCAAGAAAGGACGATAGGACTTCTAGAATTTTGGCTACAGGTCGAACCTGAAAGTACCTACGCTCAACAAAAACTAACGCAAGTGCGGGCAGTTATATAACCTGCCCGCACAAGATCTTAATTAATCCGCGACCGGGAAGCGCATGGTGACGAATTCTTCCGCTGCAGACGGATGCACCGCGACGGTCTGGTCGAACTGGACCTTGGTCGCGCCAAGGCGCACCGCGATGCCGATGCCCTGGATGATTTCGGCGGCATCGGGGCCGACCATGTGGGCACCAAGGACGACGTCGGTGGTTTTATCGACGACGAGTTTCATCAGGGTCTTTTCATCCCGACCCGAAAGGGTGTGGCGCATCGGTTTGAAGGTTGATTTGTAGATTTCAACCGGCCCGCCTTTGGCGCGGGCTTCTTCCTCGCTAAGCCCCACCGTGCCGACCGGTGGCTGGCTGAATACTGCGGTCGGGATCGCCTGATAGGACATCGACCACGGTTTGCCGCCAAAGACGGTATCGGCAAAGGCCATGCCTTCCTTGATCGCGACCGGGGTCAATTGGACATGGTCGGTCACGTCCCCAACCGCATAGACGTTCGGAACACTGGTTTGCAGGCCCTTGTTGATTTTGACCGCACCGTTATCGTTCGTTTCGATCCCGACGGCCTCAAGCCCAAGGCCCTTGGTATTGGGCGCACGACCGGTGGCGAACATCACGGCGTCGACTTCCATGTCGCCCCCGCCCGTCAGGGTCAGTTTCAGGCTGCCATCGGACTGTTTTTCAATCGCGGTGACATTGGTGTTGAAGCGAAGATCAACACCCTTTTTGACGATTTCCCCGGCCAAATGGCTGCGGATATCGTTATCAAAGCCGCGCAGGATTTGATCACCGCGATAAAGCTGTGTGACGCGCGATCCCAGCCCGGCAAAAATCCCGGCAAATTCAACCGCGATGTAACCGCCGCCAACCACGACAATGCGTTTTGGCAGGTCTTCGAGGTGAAAGGCCTCGTTCGAGGAAATCGCATGTTCGATGCCCGGAATGTCGGGCAGCGTCGGATGACCGCCAACCGCGATCAGGATGCGTTCGGCGGTGACTTCCTCGCCCCCCACGAGAACGGTATGGGCTCCCTTGAAGGTTGCGCGATGTTCGAACAGCTTGACGTTCGAACCGGCCAGAAGCTTGTGATAGATGCCATTCAGGCGATCAATTTCCGCATCCTTGTTGGCGATCAGCTTTTTCCAGCTAAAGCTTGGTTCGCCCGGAAGGGTCCAGCCATAGGCGGCTGCGTCTTCGAAATCCTCGGCAAAATGCGCGCCGTAAACCAGAAGCTGTTTGGGCACACAGCCACGAATGACGCAGGTACCGCCAACGCGGCTTTCCTCGGCAATCGCGACCTTTGCGCCATAGCCAGATGCAACGCGCGCGGCCCGCACGCCGCCCGATCCGGCACCGATGACAAACAGGTCAAAATCATAGTCCGACATGCGGAATTCCTTATTTTTGATCATTGCGTGATATGGAGCCAAATGTAGGACGGAAATCACAAGAGTCGAGGCAAAAGCCGCCCCTTTGCGATGAATTTCGTGTTATCGCGTTAAAAACGCCCCGGAATGCCGGTTCACCCAACCGAAGATAGCATTTGGTAATTTACTTGCTATATGCTGGAAAGAGCCGGTGATTTGATGAACGGCCCCACAACACAGGAACAACGCCCATGAGTGACCGGATGACAGGTCAGGACGCATCGTTTGACAATGCCCCGCAATATGCAGATACGCGCGGCGGCAATACGGCTGTCGTCTGCTACGGCCTGATGATCGCGACCCTGTTTACCGCCTTTGCCACCGGTCTGATCGCGCTGATTGTTGCCTATGTCGCGCGCGAGGATGATGATCACTGGACCAACAGCCATTACACATTCGTCATCCGCACATTCTGGATCAGCATCCTTTATGCGATCATTCTGGGCTTTTTCACACTGGTGATCGGCTGGGTTCCGCTTCTGGGCTGGGCGATTGTCGGCCTGATGGCGCTTTATACCACCGCGTGGTTCATCGGACGCAACGTGATTGGTCTTTTGCGCGCCCTTAACGGCAGCCCGATTGATAATCCGAAAAGCTGGTTCTTCGGATAAGATCACACTGATTTGGCGCAATCGGTTTTGCCCGATTGCGCCCGACTCCCCACCCCGTTAAAGTCGGGTTTGCGGACGCACACACGACACGGACAGGGAGTCGCATCGCCATGGGTTCGATGCAACCGGCCAAAATGCGCTGGGAAAATCTGCTTTCACCACACCGGCTTGATTTTCGGGATGGCAAGATTCGCCTGCCCGATGGTGATCCGCATCCAAGCCCGGATGGCAGAAGCCCGTTCCAGATCGATGTCGACCGGATCATTTTTTCATCCTCGTTCCGCCGTCTTCAGAACAAGACACAGGTTCATCCGCTGTCGGAAAACGATCATGTCCATACCCGCCTGACCCACACGATCGAGGTCGGATCGGTCGGGCAGTCGCTGGGTCTTATGGCCGGTGCGCATATCGTCAAGCACCTGCCGAAAGGAAGCCCGATCACCATTGCCGATATCGGTTACATGGTGCAGGCCGCGTGTCTTGCGCATGATATCGGCAACCCGCCCTTTGGCCATTCTGGCGAGGATGCGATCAATGAATGGTTCACGACATCGCGCCTTGCCAAGGAAGAACTGACCGGGCGGCTGACCGGGCCGGAGCTTGAAGATTTGCGGCATTTCGAAGGGAATGCGCAGGGGTTGCGCATCATCAGCCAGCTTGAAATGAAGCGGTTTGACGGCGGGCTTAACCTGACTTACGGGACGCTCGGCAGCTTCATCAAATATCCGCGCAGCACATCGGTCCCCGATGCGCGCCGTCGCGAATATACCGGCCTTAAGAAACCCGGATATTATCAGGCAGAGCGCGACATCGCCCATGCGATTGCCAATGTTTGCGGGTTATCACCGCTTGACGGGTTTGACGGCGCATGGCGGCGCCATCCGCTGGTCTATCTGGTCGAGGCGGCCGATGATATTTGCTATTCGGTGGTCGATCTTGAAGATGGCTGGGAGCTTAACTGTGTGAGTTTCGAGCAGGTCGAACGCGCCCTTGCCCCGATTGCCCGCCATCCGGAAAAATACGATGGCGACGCCGAAAAACGCTGGGCCGATTTGCGGGCCGAGCCATGGTATGCCGAAAAATCCGAAGATGACCGGATCGGCTTTTTGCGTGGCAAGGCGATTGGCAATCTGGTGAAGGCCGCGGTTGATGCCTTTATCGAGCATGAGGACGCGCTGCTTTCGGGCACGCTGGAAGGCGATTTGCTGGCCAATACGCCGCTTGGCAAGGATGCCAAAAACTGCAAGATGCTGGCGGTTGAGCGGATTTACAACGCGCCGCATGTCCTGCCGATTG
>CBIHMD010000387.1:0-3626 GCA_966210655.1 uncultured Thalassospira sp. | reverse complement strand
AATTTCACACAGGAAGTTCTGAAACTTCTCGATCAGGCTGAGCGGTTCTTTTTCGTAAGTTTTGCGGCCAAGTTTGAGCGTCAGGTTAAACAGTTTCTGTTTGAAACCGCCTTCCTTTTCGACCATGCGGCTCATGCGCTGATAGAGCATCTCATAAAGGCGCGGTACGGCCGTCATGATGGTTGGACGGACTTCGGCAAGGTTTGCGGCAAGCTTGTCGAGGCTTTCGGCGTAATAAATCTGCGCGCCGATGCTCATCGGGAAGTAAAGGCCTGCGGTATGCTCATACGAATGCGACAATGGCAGGAAGGACAAAAAGACTTCTTCCTCAATGCCCAGCGTTTCGATGATGTCAAATGCACCCATGCAGTTTGACAGGATTGCCCCGTGGCTGAGCATCACCCCCTTGGGAGCACCGCCGGTGCCGGATGTGTATATCAGGCAGGCAAGCTGATCGCGTTCAATGTTGGCAACCCATGCATCGATATCATCGGTTAGTCCGCGCCCCTGTGAAATCACATCTTCCCAGCGGGTGATGGTGATATCGCCGACAAAGCTTTGTCCCCAGTCTTCCATCATGATCGCATGGCGGCAACGCCCGCTATCAAGGGCAGCATGCAGGAAGGGTTGGGCCAGTTTCTTGGTCGAGATAATGGCAATGCCTGCACCACTGTCTTCGATCGCGTGCAGGTGGTCGCGTTCGGTATTGGTGGTATAAGCGGGAACGGTCAGGGCGCCGACACACATGATCGCTAGATCGGCAATGCCCCATTCAGTGCGGTTTTCCGAAACCAGCAATACCCGGTCACCGGGGCGGACGCCAATTTTGTATAGCGATCGTGCCAGTGCGCGCACCTGATCGGCGGTGTCATTCCAACTGGTCGGGACAAAATCACCTGCTTCACCATCCTTGGTCCACAAGAATGGTGCATCCCCGTATTTTTCAGCCTGTTTGAAAAACATCGACGGCAAGTTCTGCCAATCGGCATAATCCTGCAAATTCGTCATGACGCTTCCTTGCCTTGTTGTCGTTTCTCTTGCCTTCATACAGTGATCTTGGCGTCACTGTTCAAGTCAGTCACCGCAAAGTGATCGCAAATGTTGGCGACGACTCTCAAAAGTCCGGACTTTCCATCACGGATACACCTGACCCATTGTTTTAGTTATCAGGGATTGCTTCGTTACGCAGCCGGAAAATGATGTTTGAACGGTTCAAATGAGTACGACTTCACATCATCGGAAAAATTCATTGATATCCATCGATGTTAGCGATTTCACAAGGCGGGATCAAAACGCTATTGTTGATATGTAATTCGCCCTGTTTGGTGTGTCTGTAAATGCAAAGCCGTGATCTGCACTGGCGCAGGTCGCCCGGCCATCATATATCGGGGCATGGATGTTTCGGGCTGGAATGCAAAAGGCCCGATTGCATAATCGACTGTCTGGAGGACAAATGAACGTGATCGACAAGAATTTGCCGACCTGGGATCTGACCGATCTCTATAACGATCCCAAAGACCCGGCCATCCGGCGAGATCTTGATGATGCCAAATCCCGCTCAGACGCCTTCCAGAAAACCTATCAGGGCAAACTTGCCGGTCTTTCGGGTGATGAACTTGCCGCCGCTATTGCCGAATATGAAGCCGTCAGCGAAGTTTGCGGCCGGATCGGATCGTTTGCACAGCTGCTTTATGCAGGCGATAGCTCGGATGCCGCCATCGGACAGTTCTATCAGTCCGTTCAGGAAGAAATGACCAGTATTTCCAGCCTGTCGCTGTTTTTCGGTCTTGAAATCAACCGCATCGAAGAAGACGTTCTTTCGGCGAAATATGACGAAAGTGCCGCCCTTCGCCGTTATCGCCCGTGGCTTGATGAAAACCGTGCCTTCCGCCCGCACCAGCTATCTGACGAGGTCGAACAGGTCCTGCATGAACGCCGCGTTGCCGGTTCTAGCGCATGGGTGCGCTTGTTCGATCAGACGATGGCCGATCTGCGTTTCCCGATGAATGGCGAAGAACTGACCATGTCGGATGTCGCCAATATGCTGTCTTCGACCAAGGTGGCGGAACGCAAGGCCGCGGCAAAATCGATTGGCGATGTACTGGGCAAAAATATCAAGCTTCTGGCCCATATCACCAACACGCTGGCCAAGGACAAGGAAATTGACGACCGGCTGCGTAAGTTCGCAACACCCGTGTCGGCACGCAACCTGTCCAACCAGGTCGAAGACGACGTGGTCGAGGCGCTTAATTCCGCAGTCGCCAGCAGCCATGCCGATCTGTCGCATCGCTATTACCGCCTCAAAGCCAAATGGTTTGGCGTTGACCAGCTTGATTACTGGGATCGCAATGCGCCGCTTCCCGATGATGATGATCGCCATATCGATTGGGATACTGCACGTCAAACCGTCCTTAAGGCATATGGCGAATTTTCGCCCGAGCTTGCCGAGGTTGGTCAGAAATTCTTTGATAATCCGTGGATAGACGTGCCGCCGCGCCCCGGCAAATCATCGGGGGCCTTTGCCCATCCGACCGTGCCGTCGGCTCATCCGTACTTGCTGCTGAACTATCATGGCAAAACACGTGATGTGATGACGCTGGCGCATGAGCTTGGCCATGGTGTGCATCAGGTTCTTGCGGGCGAGCAGGGCTATTTCCTGTCCGACACGCCGCTGACCCTTGCGGAAACGGCGTCTGTTTTCGGTGAAATGCTGACCTTCCAGTCGATGCTGCGGGCGGAAACTGATCCGAAGATGAAGCGCATCATGCTGGCCGGCAAGGTCGAGGATATGCTCAACACCGTCGTGCGTCAGATCGCGTTCTTCGAATTTGAAAAACGTGTTCACACCAAGCGCCGCGAAGGTGAGTTGACGGTTGATGAGATCTGCGAGATCTGGCTTGCCGTACAACACGAAAGTCTGGGTGACGCGATCCGCTACGAGGACGAGTACAAATATTACTGGTCCTACATCCCACATTTCATCCATTCGCCGTTCTATGTTTACGCCTATGCGTTTGGCGATTGCCTCGTGAATTCGCTGTATGACGTTTATGAAAATGCCGAGGACGGCTTCCAGCAGAAATATTTCGAGATGCTGAAAGCCGGTGGCACCAAACGCCATCAGGAATTGCTGGCACCGTTCGGTCTGGATGCATCCGATCCCGCATTCTGGCAGCGCGGCCTTAACATGATCAAACGCATGATCGACGAGTTGGAGGAACTTTCCTGATATGAGCAATGACGACGATGATTATACCGCCCCAAACGAGGATAATCGATTTGGCGGGCGGGTTCGTCGTTATGCAAAGGTGGGGGCGTCGGCTGGGAAGCTGGCCGCACGCCTTGCCACAGGAAAAATGTTCGGCGGCGATATCGATCATGCGAAATATGCCGCCGAACTGACATCCGCCTTGGGCGGGCTCAAGGGCCCGCTTATGAAGGTCGCGCAAATCCTCTCGACCATCCCCGATGCCCTGCCAAAGGAATATACCCAGGCGCTGGCAACACTGCAGGCCGATGCCCCCAGTATGGGGTGGCTGTTTGTCAAACGCCGGATGCGGACCGAACTCGGTGCTGGATGGCAGGAAAGATTTGGCGATTTCAGCCATGAAGCGGTTGCCGCGGCG
>CBIHMD010000386.1:0-3635 GCA_966210655.1 uncultured Thalassospira sp. | reverse complement strand
CAATCAAACCGTTCAACCAGAATTTCGGTCACCTTGCGTGCCCCGATATCCCAACCGATATGGCGTTTGCGTTCTTCTTCCGGCAGGCCCAGCGTACCAAGGCTTTTAGGGATTTCGCGCGACGCATGGTCACAGACAAAAAGCGAATGCCCCTTGCCGTTCTCGTTCAAAACCTCAAACGGTGCGGGATCATCATGGCCCAGCAGCGACCCGGTATGGTGGCTCACGCGAATTCTCCTGAAATTGGGGCAGCTTGAAATTTTCGGGTCCGGAACCGGCACGAACCGGCACATCGGACCCTGTTGAACTATCAATTTATTGCTGGACTGACAAGGTCGCCCGCACGTCCCCTTTACAACAGCTCAACGCACACTTTGCAGCAACGCCAAACATCCCGTAAAGTGGTATGACCAATAAAACCAAACGCGTTTGTCGGCTGGAGTACAGTCGCTGCTGGAGTGTTCAGAACATGCCGCCTGTCAAACCTGTACCGTCTTCGGACACGGTTGATGCCAACCGGCCCAAAAGGATTGCCGATCAGGTTGCCGACAAGCTTCTTGGCATGATCACTGCGGGCATTTTCCTGCCCGGTGATCGCCTGCCGGGCGAACGACAGCTTGCCGAGGACATGAAAGTCAGCCGCGTTTCAGTCCGCGCCGCCCTGCAAAAGCTTAAAACCCGTGGCTACCTGCGTGCGGTTCAGGGGGGCGGCACCGAAGTCCTGTCTTCGACCGGGGTCGAAATGGACACCGCGATGACCGATCTTGTCCGGGACTCGCTTAACAATCTGCGCGACCTTCAGGAAATCCGCTGCACGCTGGAAACATGGGCGGCAAGGCGGGCTGCCATCAATGCCAGTGACGAGGATATCGAACTGCTGCGCATCGCCTACCGGCAGGCCCACGATCCGCGTCGCGCGCCAAAATACCGTGCCGATGACGACCATCGCCTGCATATGATGATCGGACGCGCCAGCGGATCGATCATCTATTATCACGTCATGAAAATGCTTCACGATGTCCTGCAGGCGGCCCTGACCGAAATCCGCTTTAACAATCTATCCGGCCCGTCCTTTGACCGGATGGTGCAGGAACATCATTATGCGATTGTCGAAGCCATCGCCGCCCGCGATCCGGACGCCTCGGAAAAAGCCATGTCCGAACATTTGCAGGCGGTCATCGAATATTTCAAACTGGCCGCGGTGAACAAACCGAACTGAGCCGCAAATACCATTACAAGAACGATAAAAATACGACCATTCAGGGAAACCAGACATGACGACATCGCGCGACACGCTTTTGCAGTTGATGGATGCCGCCCTTAAGGCCGCCGATCCTGCGGTCCAGATTCCGCGCAACCTGCCGACAAAGCCCAAGGGCAAAACCATTGTCATCGGTGCGGGCAAGGCATCGGCCAATATGGCGCAGGCGTTTGAAAAGGCATGGGATGGCGATATTTCCGGTCTGGTCGTCACCCGCTATGGTCATGCGGTCCCATGCGAAAAAATCGAAATTGTCGAAGCCTCCCACCCGGTCCCCGATGCCGCCGGGCAAAAGGCAGCCCAGCGTATTCTTGATATCGTCAAATCCGCTGGTCCCGATGATCTGGTGGTCTGCATGATTTCCGGCGGCGGATCGGCCCTGCTGGCCCTGCCCGGTCCGGGCCTGACACTCGAAGACAAACAGGCGATCAGCAAGGCATTGCTCCATAGCGGTGCAACCATTTCCGAAATGAACTGTGTGCGCAAACACCTGTCCGCGATCAAGGGCGGCAGGCTGGCCGCCGCCTGTGCCCCCGCGCGCATGGTGACCTATCTGGTCTCCGATGTGCCGGGCGACGATCCGGCAATCATCGCATCCGGTCCCACGGTTGCCGATCCGACAACCGGGCAGGACGCGCTTGATATCATCCGCCGTTACCGGATCGAAATCCCGCTTGCCGCGACCGAACTTTTGAATAACGACATCCATGAAACCGTCAAACCGGGCGACAAATGCTTTGACGGGCATGAAACCGTCATGCTGTCACGCCCGCAGGATAGTCTGGAGGCCGCAGCAAAGGTCGCCCGCGACCTTGGCATCAATCCGGTCATTCTGGGGGACGCCATCGAAGGCGAAGCCCGCGAGGTCGCCATCGTACATGCCGGGATCGCCCATCAGGTCGCCAATCACGGCCAACCCGCCGCCAGACCCTGCGTGCTGCTATCGGGCGGTGAAACAACCGTCACGGTCCGCGCCAAGGGGGGCCGTGGTGGCCGCAACAGCGAATTTCTGCTCTCCCTCCTGATCCAGTTCCGCGATCACGAAGGGTTCAGCGCGCTTGCGATTGATACCGACGGCATTGACGGCAGCGAAGATAACGCCGGTGCCATCATCGACCCGACAAGCTGGCAAAAGGCGATATCGGCCGGGATCGACCTTCGGGAATATCTGGCCAACAACGACGCCTATAGCGCATTCGCCAAAATCGACGATCTCCTGATCACCGGCCCGACGCTGACCAACGTAAACGACTTCCGCGCCATTCTGATCGAATAAACAGGGTCAGGATTTCGGCATCCACGGGCGGATCCACTCCAGCCCGGCATCGGTATTGCCGTGCGGCCTGTATTCGCAGCCGATCCAGCCGTCATAACCGACCCGGTCGAGCATATAGAACAGGAACGGATAATTAAGCTCGCCGCTATCGGGTTCATGCCGTCCCGGCACACCGGCAATCTGGATATGGGCGGTTTTGTCCAGATGCCTGTCCAGACGGGCCGCAATATTCCCGCCAACAATCTGCGCATGGTAAATATCGAATTGCAGCGCCAGATTGGGATGCTCAAGCTGATCAAGGATCACGGCGGCCTGTTCGACGGAATTAAGCAGATAACCCGGCATATCAATCGGATTGATCGGCTCGATCAGGATTTTGACACCGGCCTGTTCGGCCAGATCGGCGGCATAAAGCAGATTGTCGCAATAAAGCCGCGCCAGTTCCCCGGCATCCTCGCCCTTGCCCATCACACCCGCCATGCAATGCACCATCTGGCATCCGGTCGCGGCCGCGTAATCAAGCGCCCTGACCACGGAATCGCGAAACGCATCCTCGCGCCCCGGTCGGCAGGCAAGCCCGCGTTCGCCCTTTTCCCAATCGCCGGTCGGCATATTGAACAAAACCTGTTCAAGCCCGTTGTCACTCAGCAGCGATTTGACACTTGCCATCGGCATGTCATAGGCGCCGACATATTCGACCCCGCCAAACCCGGCCGCTGCCGCCGCCGCGAAACGTTTTTCAAATGGCAGATCGGCAAACAGGAATGACAGATTGGCGCTGAAACGGGGCATTGGACACCTGATCGGAGCATGGGTTCGGGCCGTCATGGTTTCGCATCACCGCCGCCGCGTCAATGCCAAAGCAGGACGGCATTCCGGACACCTTCATCACACGGCACCATCTTTGACGATTTCGTCCGCAAGCCACGCACCGAATGCCTCGATTTCCTTGATATTGGCACTCTTGCCGGTATGGATCAGATGATAATGATGCCCTTCCATCACCGGGCCAAATGGCTGCACCAGAAGCCCTGCGGCGATTTCCGAACGCACCATTTCCGAACTGGCCAGAACAACGCCCTGGCCTGCGATGGCCGC
>CBIHMD010000385.1:0-3636 GCA_966210655.1 uncultured Thalassospira sp. | reverse complement strand
GGGAAAGGCTTTGGGCATGAACGACTTTCTGATTTCTGGTTTGGGGCCGGTATCTGCCCCGGTTATTTCCCAAAATGCGCAAACGGGCAAGGTTACGTGTCGCTGGTAATCGCCTTAATCCGCCGCGCATTCAGGATAATCCCCCGCTCCCCGCCAATTCGTTGCAGGGTTTTAAGCCCTCGCGTCAAGCGATAAAGTGCTTCCATATCCCCGCTTACCCGCATTTTCTGCGCTTCAATTCGGGTCACTTTAAACAGTTCGCGAAATGCGCCTTCGGAAAGCGTACGAAGGGCTTCCTCCTTCTCCAGCCGGGCCGGATCCGGATGTTCGAAAACCAAGGGTCGGCCAGGGTTGAGAGCTTCTGTCATCGTGGTCTTTTCTATCACAATCGACAATGCCCAGACCATCCATGCCTGCGTCCAGCGCATGTAATTACGCCGATCCACGCCAAACCGCCCGCGCCCGGCATAAAAAACTCCGCGCTTGGCATCAAACAATGCATCACAGACCCAATCTGCAATCTTCTGTGCCGCTGTCAGTTCACCAAACCGGCAAAGTGTCGCTATGGCTTGTGCCACCGCATGACAATCCACATAACCATCCCGCCCAGCAAAGCTGCGCGGATGGCCATTCGCATCAAAGCATTCCGAGCAATAAAACGCATATCCGCGCATGATCGCGTCATCTAACCCGACCATCCCGGATGCGCGAAACCGATCAAGAAGATCAAGGATGTAACCGGTATGAAAGCCATCAATAAAACGATGGTGCACCCGCGTGCCATATTCCCACGCCCCATCGGGCCGCTGTGAGGTCAAAACCCGCGCAACCGACTTCTGGCTCATCTCATTACCAGGATCAATCCGATGCAATGCCCACGCTGTCCAAAGGCTGGCATTGTGGATTTCGGCATTCCCTTGGTCAACATAGGCAAAATATCCCTCCCGCCAAAGCCGACGCATAAACCCCGCCGCACGTTGCATCACCGGATCGGTTGAGGACATACCCCGCTCCATTAGCGCATCAACCGCAAAGCTCGTGACAATCGCATTGGACGCACCGCGCGCCACATAAAAGGCGCGCGCCTGCCACGCAAACGGATATCCCCAACCACCATCCTCGTTTTGCATCTGGCAAAGCCTGCTCGCCACATTGCAAAGCCGAACACCGTCGCCCGCCCCCGAAAGCAACGCCAATGTTTTCGGGTTTTGCAATGGCGGAATCATCGCGATGTGGCGCAGTGCCCGTGGCCCACGCTTTATCGCCTGCAACCAAACCAGCCGCGCCATACGAAACCGCCCCAAACCACTTAACCGGAACAATCGGCTTTCAAGCCCGTCAAACGGATCGGCCCCGGTAAAATCGGCGGCAACAATCGCAACCATCACCCGGTCGCGCACGGCGATCAGATCATCGATTTTCATCTACGGCCTCCCGCATCGCGATCCCGGCGGCCATCCCGCAACAGATCAGGTAATGCCCGTATGAAAGCGTATTATCCGTCACCATGGTTACAGCTACCGATGCCAGAATACAGACAGCCACCCGCGAACCCCGCGCAAGCCATATCAGCATCCCCCAGCCCATCACCCAAAGAATTATACCGATCAATCCCGTCTCGAAAAGGATGCGGAAATGGTCGTTATGAAGCGCGCCAAAAGCCGCAGCAGATGGCAACCGCTGCAAAACTGCCTCTACACTTCCCGCGCCAAAACCAAGCCACTGCTGAACGGTGTCAGCCTGTAACCAATCATCCCAAAACATCTGCCAGAACGCCAATCTCCCGCTGCCATGGGTCATCAGAAGACGCGGCAGCCAGATAGCTGCCATCACAATTGCGCCGAGCAAAACCGGTATCCCCAAAAGCCAGGTCATCACATGCGAAAACCGCACACGCCCAAGCAGAACAATCACAAGTGCCAGAACCACAATCCGCGTCTGGCTCAACAAGACGGCGATGCCGCTGATCGCGCCAATGACAGCACTTGCAGGCCGCGCCATCACACAGGCCAGCACAAACAACCCCAGAAACAAAAACGGGTGATTAAGCCGCCATCCCTCGTGCGTTGCCTGAAAAACACTGGCAACCGGCAGATAAATCGCAAGTGCGGGTACCATGACACGCAAACACTCCCGCCCGAGACAAATCCCGCAAACCAGCCCCAGCGGCAGGATCAAAATATTGCCGATCAGCCGCAGCTTCTCGTCACTATCACCATTGCCAGCCCCGACAATTGCGACCAACCCACACAGCAAAAGGCAGGCGACCAATCCATCGCCCGTCAATCGAGCCCGGAAAACCAAAGGAAATACCCAAATACCCCAGAATCCGATCAAAACAAGCTTCGCCGCCATCCCGCCAAACCCGGTCAGCCAAAGGGATAGCAGCATTGCGAAGATGCCCGGCAAGATGACGGATATAGAAACACCTGTTAGGGGCGCGTTCCGACCCGATCGCAGGTTCAGTTCGGCCATAAACATCCCCACCCGAAACTGGCCCCGTCACACCACAGGACAAACCCACCAAACTCCGTTATCGTGATCGCATTGTAATCACGGATGTTTTCGGGATGCCTATGCCACGACTGGGACAATTCTGTCTGACATCGCAAATCGTTCTGGCGCCGCTTCTGCTGGGCGGGGAACGACCATGGGCTATGGCGGTGCTGACCATTCTGACCGGCATCGGTCTGATCATCTCCGGATGGCGCAGCAGGGCGGAACTCACACCCGGCATTCGGCAGATTATCCTCGCCGGAGCACTTGTTTCCCTGTGGCTGGTATTGCAGGCAATACCAATCCGGCCGATCCAGCCCCTGCCCTTTGATGCGCCCCGTATCGCCCTCTATCCGCATGCGTGGCAATCCATGGTCGGCAATATCGTCTGGTTGGTCGGCACCTGCATTCTGGCCGCTCAGAATGCCCGAAGCCAGAGCCGGGCTTTTATCCGCCACATCGCCATTGCCGTGGTGGTTTCCGCATCCATTCAGGCCGTCCTTGCGACCTTTGCCGATGTGATGGCGATTGAAACCACCTACTGGTTTTCCAAGCAGGCTCATCTTGGCGACTGGACAGGCACCTTTGCCAATCGCAATGCCTTTGGCGGGTTGATGGCAATTGCCATTTTGTGCTGCCTGTACCTGTTTTGCCGCAAAAGTGCCACCACGACCGGACAGCGGATCGACCATGCAGGCGGCTGGATCGCCCTTGCCCTGATTTTCACCGTCGCCCTGATCGAAAGTCATTCGCGCAGTGCCGTTGTGGCCCTTGCCATCGCAGTCGCGGGTTTCGCAATCCTTTATCGTCCAGCCCGTTTCCAGACCGGAATTTGGCGCGCTGCTTACCCAGTCCTGACTATCATCAGCATGCTGGCGATCCTGATACTTGTTGCCGCGATGGTACCCGACCTCGGCAATCGTTTCGCCGAACTGGTACGACTTGATCTGATCCAGCGCGACGAAGCATGGCAAACCGCGTTCATCGCAATATCCCATCGCCCGCTTGTCGGTTTTGGCCCCGATGCTATCGAACTGGTGATGGATCATTTTTCTATCACCGGCCTGAATCGCAACGCCGCATGGTTCAGCAGCCATAACCTGTGGCTCGACGCTGCCCTTGTTTTTGGCATCCCCGCCG
>CBIHMD010000384.1:0-3638 GCA_966210655.1 uncultured Thalassospira sp. | reverse complement strand
TCAATCAGGCCTTCGCGTTCATCGGGTGCGCCGGTAACAATCGCCCAATAAAGTTTGCGCGTGGTTTTATCCTTGAACGCCTTGGTCAGGGCATTGGCCGCCGATGCCGAACGTGCCAGCAGCAAAACCCCACTGCTGTCATTGTCAATACGATGAACAAGCTTCGGGCGTTCCTATCTATCAAGTTTCAGTGCATCCAGCATGCCATCGACATGCAGGTCGGTATTGGTCCCGCCCTGCACCGCAAGACCGGCGGGCTTGTTGATCGCAAGAACAACCTCGTCATAGAAAATGACGGAATCGCGCAGCGCCTGAAGTTCTTCCTCGGTCGCATCCGACTTGGCCGGGCCGGATTTCACATGCTGTGCCGCGTTGGCCGCATCGTAATTGCCCTCGGCCCACGGCCCCAGTCCACCACCCGACATGACCGGTGCCGGCGGCACACGCACTTCCTGCCCCGGCTCAAGGCGCTGATTGGCCTTGGCACGCTTGCCATCCACACGGATCTGGCCGCCACGCAGCAGCTTCTGAACCTGCCCAAAGGTAAATTCCGGGCAGTTCCGCTTGAACCAGCGATCAAGCCGCATTTCGGCTTCATCATTCTTAACCTTGCGCAGAGTGACGCCACTCATTGCAGAACTCCCCTTACCAACGCAATCGCGCCGAACAATGCTGCGATGCCAACGCAGACCGAAACAGCAACATAAAGCCCCGAAAGGCCAAGGTTGCCGCGTTCATATAAGGTCGCGACATCGAGCGAAAAAGTAGAAAACGTTGTAAACGCCCCCAGAAAGCCCGTCACAAGGAAGGCCCGCATTTCAGGACTGAGCGACAGTTTAAGCGCCGAAAGCTCGATCAGAAGCCCCATGACAAAAGACCCGACGATATTGACCGTCAAAGTCCCCCAGGGAAAACCGTGACCAAGCGTCGCCCCCATAAAGGCCGAAACACCATATCGGGCAACCGCCCCGATAGCCCCGCCCAATGCGATGGATGCGATAAACAACGGTGAAAATTGCATGGCGCGGAACCTAGTCTTTCGGTTTTAAAAAGTCACGTGTGAAAACATCATAGGCGGGTCGCATAACAATACGTCACGCCGCCCCAGCCCCGAAGGGAACACTCAGTTTTGCGGTGTGGTCTGCTGACCGATCAGGGCAACGGTTGCCGCCATCCAGGATTTCAGGCGCTTTTCATTCTGACCAAAATCGCCGCCGCCATAGACCGACCGGGAATAGGCAAACACACGGCTGCCCCCCTGTTCGCTGGGAATGACTTTTACATCGATCCAGTCCGGGAACCGAAAGACCGGGGTTCGGGCAAGGAAGCGCAATTCAAGCGACAATCCATCACCTTCGACAAGCTTCATGCCCTGTTCGCCCGCCGTTGCCTGCAAGGCGGTTGCAACGGTATCCGGTGCGGCGTCAAATGCCGGGCTTTGGGCATTCCGATGCGTCGACGGACATGCTTCAAGCGGACAGATCAGGAAATAGGTCGGCGACTTTGGCAGAGCCATATCCGGGCCCAGGCTGATATCCGCCGGTTCTCCTGCGACCAGCATACTATCGAGCAATCCGCTAAAACGGATCACTGCAAAAGTCAGCCCGCCAACAAACAGAAGCCATGCAAGTACAATCGCCAAGCGTTTCACAAAAATTCCCCGTTCCCGTTTTGTGAGACCTGCTCTAACGCAGAACTCCCTAAATACCGGTTAATTGTTGTAATTCGTCAAGTTAACAAATGCAAAAATACCCGAACGAGCATCTCGTTCGGGCATTATCTGGAAACCAACGAACCACACCGCGGGGGGGGGATTGATGCGACTATCGATTTCCGCGGGCAACAGGTAGTGCGTTATGCCGCCTTCGGAAGCGGCGCAGCAGCGACATTGGCAATCGCGCGCTCCATGGCTTCTTCGGCATTTACCGCGAAACCGGATGCATCGATAACGTCAACATCGGAAATACCGACAAAACCAAGGACCTGTTTCAGATACGGGGTTGCGAAATCCGCCGGGCTGTTGACCGGAACACCGCCCGTGGCAACAACGATATATGCTTTCTTGCCTTCAAGCAGGCCTTTCGGGCCGTTTTCGGTATAGTTGAAAGTCACACCGACGCGGGCAATCAGGTCAACCCATGCCTTAAGGGTCGAGGGAACCGAGAAGTTATACATCGGCGCGCCGATAACAACGACATCGGATGCCTGAAGTTCGGCAACCAGTTTGTCGGAAACGGCGATCACGTCTTTCTGTGCGCCGGTACGGTTTTCAGCCGGGGTATAGAACGCGCCGACAATCTCGCCGGTCAGGGCCGGGATCGATTTATCGTTCAGGTCACGCTCAACAACATTGGCAGCCGGGGTTGCGGCAACAATGCGTTCGATCAGCTTGGATGCGATCTGGCGCGAATTGGAACTTTCGCCGTTAACCGAGGCATTGATATGCAGGATCGAAGTCATGAGAAATCTCCAAGTCCGGGTTTGTTTCTGTTGCCCTGACTTTAACAGTTTCCATGACGATGATTATCCGGTCTATTTTCACCAGATTGTTGACCAAAAGAGAACAACACGCCTGCCGGTTAATCTTCCCCGCGCTGCTTTTGACGTTCCCGGCGTAATTTGTCGAAATATTCGACCCGCTTTTTCAAATCACGTTCAAAACCGCGTTCGACCGGTTCGTAAAAATTCTGGCGGCGCATGCCATCGGGAAAATAATTCTGCCCGGAAAAACCGTCTTCCTGATCATGGTCATAGGCATAACCGGTGCCATACCCAATATCTTTCATCAGCTTGGTCGGGGCATTGAGGATATGGGCCGGCGGCATCAGCGACCCGGTATCGCGCGCGACCTTCAATGACCGTTTATACGCGGCATAACCGGCATTTGATTTGGGGGCCAGTGCCAGATAGATCACCGCCTGCGCCAGCGCCAGTTCACCTTCGGGGCTTCCGAGGCGCTCATAAGCTTCCCACGCACCTACGCAAATCTGCTGGGCTTGCGGATCGGCAAGTCCGATATCCTCGACCGCCATGCGGGTGATGCGACGCGCGATGAATTTCGGGTCCTCGCCCCCGGCCAGCATCCGGTTAAACCAATACAGGGCCGCATCCGGGTCCGAACCGCGCACCGATTTATGCAGGGCACTGATCAGGTTGTAATGACTGTCATCGCCCTTGTCATAAAGCGGCATGCGCTTTTGCACGGTGCGCGACAATTCGGCAACGCCAAGCGGGCCATCGTCACTGGGCGGCAACAAAAACAGTTCTTCGGCAAGGTTCAGCAGATAACGCCCATCACCATCGGCCATGGCACGCAGCGTTACCCGTGCCTCGGGCGACAGCGGCAGCTCGAACCCCATTTCCTTTTCCGCCCGCACCAGAAGCTCTTCAAGCCCCTGATCATCCAACCGTTTAAGCACCAGCACCTGACAACGCGACAACAATGCCGCATTCAGTTCAAACGACGGATTTTCGGTTGTTGCCCCGATCAGGGTAATGGTGCCGTCTTCGACAAACGGCAGGAAGCTGTCCTGCTGGGCCTTGTTGAAACGGTGGATCTCATCAATGAATAACAGGGTCGAGGCACCGGTTGCCCGCCGCCCGCGTGCCCGATCAAACACCTTGCGCAGGTCGGCAAC
>CBIHMD010000383.1:0-3638 GCA_966210655.1 uncultured Thalassospira sp. | reverse complement strand
ATATTATACAGCTGTTATGAGATGGTCTTATCTCTTCCAATATGTATTTTTTTATTTGTTCAACATAATTTAATATTTCTGTCGCAGTTAAGAAAACAAAATTGTAAAGAAGATCTATTATTAAGTTTTGACTTTCTAAATTTGGGCATCGTTCTATGAGGTAGTTCATTTCTTCTTGTTTTTTATTTAGCCATTCTTGTTTGCTGGATAGCTCGAAGAATTTCTTGAACATGTCGGGGCTTAGTTTGGTTGTGCTGCGCGGAATGTCGTCCTCAGGTTCCGAGGCAAAAGCAGAAATCAAATCTTCTGTATCAGACATGTTTAACGTTTCTCATAAACAAAATTTGAAGATTCGATGGTAGATCAACTTGTTGATAGTGACAATTGTATTTCCATTTTGCATCGATTTTGCTCGCATTTATACCTGTTTCAGCGGTGGTTCCTGTCACTTTAGTGCTCAAAAAGCGGAGGCAGTCGTTACAGTGCATGTATAATTTCTGTAGAATCTACTAATGCTTCTTCAGGGAAAGGAGAAAGGATTTATTCCTTTAGAATAAAGAGGCATTTCGAGTAGTTTTCATTATGTTATGATGGAACATTTTCAGAAGGCCAGCGGCGCATTGTCCACGACCTCTTTCATCACGAAAAACGTCCGCGTTTGCCGGACACCGGGGAGCGCGATCAGTTGGTCACCATGCAGGTGATTGAAGTCCGCCATGTCGCGGACCCGGATTTTCAGGAAGTAGTCGAAATCCCCCGCCACCAGATGGCAATCAAGGATAAAGGGCAGCTTCCGGCACGCGGTTTCGAACGCGGCGAAGCTGTCTGGCGTTGAGCGGTCGAGCACCACGCCGACCATCACCAGTGCGGCGCGATCCACCTTGTCCGGGGCGATCTGGGCGCGGATGGAGGTGATATATCCTTCCTCGAACAGGCGTTGCATCCGGCGGTGGCAGGTGGCCGGGCTGACATTGACCCGTTTGGCGATATCGGCATTGCCCATCCGCCCGTCAGTTTGCAGCAGGCGCAGAATCTTTTGATCAATGCGGTCTATCGGGGCGGCATTCGCGGGACTGGCAGGCTGCGTCATGAAAGAACCTTCCGGAATTCTGTAAATTTTCGAAATTCTAGACACATTTTTTCATATGATGAAAGCTTCGCGTGAAAAATTGGCGCAAAGTTCGAGCGCACCTTTCACGCGCTTGGCGCTAGCATTTCCCCTTCATGAGGTTCGTTTCCCATGTCGTTCTGCAAATCAGGGAGTGCGCGATGCGCCTGGATAAATTTGAAAAATACAAACTGACCTTTGGTCCGACCCCGATCGAGGCCCTGCCGCGTCTTTCCGCCCATCTTGGCGGCGATGTCGAACTGTATGCCAAGCGCGAGGATTGCAATTCCGGGCTGGCCTTTGGCGGCAACAAGGTCCGCAAGATGGAATATATCATCCCCGATGCGATCAAATCCGGGGCCGATACCCTTGTCACCATCGGCGGTGTACAATCCAACCACACAAGGCAGGTCGCGGCCATCGCGGCCAAGATCGGCATGAAATGCCGTCTGGTGCAGGAAAGCTGGGTGCCGTTCAATGATGCGGTTTATGACCGGGTCGGCAACATATTGATGAGCCGCGTTATGGGGGCGGAGATCGAACTGGTCGATGAAGGTTTTGATATTGGTATCCGTGAAAGCTGGGAAGCCGCCCTTGAGGATGTGAAGGCCAAGGGTGGGGTGCCTTACCCGATCCCGGCCGGGGCATCGGTGCATAAATATGGCGGGCTTGGTTTCGTCGGCTTTGCCGAGGAAGTCCGCGCCCAGGAAGCCGAGCTTGGCTTTAAATTCGATTATGTCGTGGTCTGTACCGTGACCGGTTCCACCCATGCCGGGATGGCAGTCGGTTTTGCTGCTGATGGCCGTGCCGATAAGGTGGTCGGCATTGATGCGTCCGGTACGCCCGAACAGACCCGGGCACAGGTTCTGGCGATTGCCCAGAAAACCGCTGATCTGGTCGAGCTTGAAGGCGGCATTTCGGATCCCGACCTTACGCTGATCGAAGATTACGCCTATCCGGCTTATGGCGTGCCGTCCGATGAAACCAACGAGGCGATCCGCCTGTGTGGCCGTCTCGAAGGCATGATGACCGACCCGGTTTACGAAGGAAAATCGATGCAGGGCATGATCGATCTGGTCAAAAAGGGCTATTTCCCCAAGGGGTCCAAGGTCCTTTACGCCCATCTTGGCGGTGTGCCTGCGATCAATGCCTATAGCTATCTCTATCGCAACGGCTGATTGCTGCTGCGCAAGGTCTGCACCCGCACCACGCCGTCATTCCCGTTCTGGCGGGAATTTGGTCTCCCACTGCTCTCCCTAGAGGACAGGGTGGTGCAAACGCAAAGGGGAAGCCGTTATGGCTTCCCCTTTGTCGGTTTCTGTCAGCTTCGGCAAACTTACCGTCCGGTAATCCCCGGGAAGATGATCAGAAGGGCCACGGCCAGCACCTGCAGGCAGATGAACGGCACCAGTGCCTTGAAGATCGTGCCAAGCGTTATATCCGGTGGTGCCACCGATTTGAGGTAAAACGCGGCGGGCCCGAATGGCGGGGAGAGGAAGCTGACCTGCATGTTCATCGCAAACAGAACCCCGAACCACACCGGGTCATAACCAAGCTGTTTGATGATCGGCACAAAGATCGGCATGGTCAGAAGCGCGATCCCGACCCAGTCAAGGAACATGCCCAGAATGAACAGGATCAGCATCATGAAAAGGATGATGATTGTCGGATCGTCCGAAATGCCGGTGATCAGGGCTGATACGAACTTGATGCCGCCCATCAGGTTGAACACCCCGACCAAGGCCGATGCGCCAATCCCGATCCAGACGATCATGCCGCAGGTCGACAGCGTCTGAAGCGATGCGGATTTGAGCATCGATAGCGAAAACTCGCGCCGAACGATTGTCGATGCGACCACACCGGCAACACCAACGGCCGAGGCTTCGGTGACCGATGCAATCCCGCCATAGATCGAACCCAGAACGCAGATCACGACAAGGATCGGCAGGAACAGGCCCTTGAGCAGGCGGATTTTTTCCGCGGTCGGGATTTTTTCGGTGCGCGGCGGCGGGGCGATGTTATCGCCGGTGTAGCTTCGGAACAGCACATAGGCGACATAGAAACCCGCCAGCATGAAGCCCGGAATGAAGGATGCGGTAAACAGATCGCCAATCGATACGTTTGCCGTCAGGCCATAGATGATCAGAACGATCGACGGCGGCACCATCGTGCCCAGCGAACCGCCGGCACAAACCACCCCGATGGCAAGGTTTTTGTCATATCCCTGACGGAGCATCTGCGGCAGGGCCAGCAGGCCCAGCAACACGATCTCGCCCCCGATGATGCCGCTCATGGCGGCAAGGATCACGGCGACAAAAATCGTCTGGACCGCAACCCCGCCCTTAAGCCGCCCGCCAAACAGGCGCATGGCTTCAAACAGGTCCCTGGCGATGCCGGATCGATCAAGGATCGCTGCCATCATCACGAACATCGGGACCGAGACAAAGACAAAGGATGACACAAACGAATAGACCCGGCTGGTGATCAGCGGCACCGCCATCGGCCCGAACCAGCCAAGGGTGAATATCAG
>CBIHMD010000382.1:0-3646 GCA_966210655.1 uncultured Thalassospira sp. | reverse complement strand
ACCAGACCTTCGACACCGGCTTCGAGTTCGACGAATGCGCCGTAGTCGGTGATGTTGGTGACACGGCCTTCGAATTTCGAACCGACCGGGTATTTGGCTTCGACACCTTCCCACGGATCAGCTTCGAGCTGTTTCATGCCAAGCGAGATACGCTGGGTTTCGCTGTTGAAGCGGATAACCTGAACCTTGACGGTCTGACCGATCTGAAGTGCTTCAGACGGATGGTTGATACGCTTCCATGCGATGTCGGTAACGTGCAGCAAGCCATCAACGCCGCCGAGATCGACGAATGCGCCGTAATCGGTGATGTTTTTGACAACGCCGTCAAGAACCTGACCTTCCTGAAGGTTCTGGATCAGTTCGGCACGCTGTTCAGCACGGGTTTCTTCGAGAACGGCACGACGCGAAACCACGATGTTACCGCGCGAACGATCCATTTTCAGGATCTGGAACGGCTGCGGATTGTTCATCAGCGGGGTAACGTCGCGAACCGGACGGATGTCAACCTGGCTGCCCGGCAGGAATGCCACGGCGCCCGACAGGTCGACAGTGAAGCCGCCTTTAACACGACCAAAGATGGTGCCGTCGACGCGTTTGCCTTCGTTGAACTGTTTTTCCAGTTCGACCCAAGCTTCTTCGCGACGCGCTTTTTCGCGCGACAGAACGATCAGGCCATCTTTGTTTTCATAGCGATCGACATAAACATCAACGGTATCGCCGATATTAACGTCGCCTGCGCCAAATTCTTTGAGCGGCACGCGGCCTTCGGACTTCAGACCCACGTCGACGATTGCATCGTCGTCGGTGGTTTTGACGACCGTACCGGTCATCACGCGGCCAATAAAGCCCTCGTCTTCAGAACCGAGGCTTTCGGCCAGCAGGGCGGCGAAATCTTCGCCGGTGGAGAATTGTGCTTGTTCAGCGGCTGTCATTAAAGAGACTTCCTTTCGAGTGTATCGTCACTATTCCGGCCAATCGGTTGTATCCGATGGTCTTGCCACAAAATCGTGGCGGGTTTTTGCCAATCGATTTCCCGATCCCGTTCGCGAAAAACCAAACGGTTTTCCATAGACGAAAAGGTGAACGCACATGTCGTTCACCTTAGGGTAACAACCCCTGAGATCGTTCTGTCGCTTGACGGTTAAAACGCCCGTGTGTCAGTCATTCTCGCCCATATGGGTCCGAATATGCGCCATGACTGCATTAAACACCGCATCAGCATTCAGACGATCCGTATCGATATGGATTGCGTCCGATGCCATCTTAAGCGGCGCAACGTCCCGCGCACTGTCTCGAGCATCCCGTTCTTCAAGCTCCTTGAGAACGCGCTCGTATATAGCAGCGGGATTTTTTTCCTGCAACTGTTTGAACCGACGGTTTGCACGTTCTTCGACACTGGCCGTCAGATAGAACTTGATCGGAGCATCCGGACAAACAACCGTCCCGATGTCGCGGCCATCAAGAACGGCACCGCGTTTACCGTCAGGCGGGCTACCGGCAAGGTTCCGCTGAAAGTCTAGCAACACCGCGCGAACCTTTGGAATCGCAGCAACTTTTGATGCTGCACTGCCGACTTCTTCGCTGCGAAGTTCTTCGCCGTCAAGATCGTTGGCCACGAGTTTTTCCGCCGCTCCGACCGCCGCATCCTCGTCCGAAGGATCGAGCCCAAGCGCCAAAACCTTTGCCCCCGTCGCCCGGTACAAAAGACCGGTATCAAGATAGGCATAGTCCATTGCCGCAGCGACTCGACGCGCCAAAGTACCTTTTCCCGATGCTGCCGGTCCGTCAATTGCGATGATCATGCGCGGGTGCCCCTGTCTGTTTTGATGTCACTTATAATTTGTGTGCCAAGAACCGCTTTACGAGCCCCGGAATGCGAATAACGGAAACCGGACACGAAACAGATTATGAACCCGCCGGAGCAAGGTTAGCCCCCAATTTACGCATCAGCGCCTCAAAACTCGGGAAGCTGGTCGCAATTGGGTTGGCATCATCAACCGCAACCGGATCATTCGCGCCCAGTCCAAGGATAAGGAACGACATCGCAATACGATGATCAAGATGGGTTTCAACCATGCCACCGCCGGGTACTTCACCACCCGTGACGATCAGGTCGTCACCTTCGATACGGTGAATGACCCCGTTTACCGCGAGACCATCCGCCACAGCGGCAAGACGATCTGATTCCTTGACACGCAATTCTTCAAGTCCGCACATCCGGGTTTCACCCTGCGCATAGGCAGCAGCAGCAGCCAGCACCGGATATTCATCAATCATCGATGGCGCACGTTCTGCCGGCACCACGATGCCGGTCAGCCGATTTTTACCACTCACGACAAGATCGCCGATGGTTTCACCGGCTTCTTCACGTTCGTTGGCAATCGTAATGTCGCCGCCCATTTCAATAAGGGTCGTTATCAGGCCGGTCCGCAAGGGGTTCAAACAAACGTCACGAATGGTAACCTGTGACTCTGGATTGATCAAAGCCGCCACCAGCGGGAATGCTGCAGAGCTCGGATCTGTTGGCACCACAATGTCGGCGGCCTTCATTTCGACCGGGCCCGTCAGGCTGACCGTGCGCCCACCATCATCATTGATGCTAACGTCAACATCGACACCGAAATGGCGCAACATGCGTTCGGTGTGATCACGCGATGGTTTCGGTTCGATCACGGTGGTCGTTCCAGCCGTATTCAGGCCAGCCAGCAACACAGCGGACTTGACCTGTGCGGATGCCATCGGAAGCGTATAGGTCACCGGTTTTGCTTCATCGGTTCCGATGACTGCCATTGGCGGGCGACCACGTTCACGTGTGATGAATTGCGCACCGAATTCCGCCAGCGGATCGGCAACCCGCCCCATCGGGCGCTTGCAAAGCGACGCGTCACCGGTAAAGAAAGTGGTGATCGGATGGGTCGCAACAATTCCCGCCATCAGCCGGATACCGGTTCCGGCATTGCCCATGTCAATAACGCTATCAGGTTCACGCAAGGCACCAACCCCGACACCGGTCACATGCCAGGTCCCGTCTTCGTCGCGGATAACCGTCGCGCCAAGTTTGCGCATGGCTTCTGCGGTCGCCAGAACATCTTCACCTTCGAGAAGGCCGGTAATTTTCGTCTCGCCAATGGCAAGACCGCCAAACATCAGGGAACGATGGGAAATCGATTTGTCACCGGGAACCCGTATGTCGCCGTTAAGAGCACGGGACTTCAGCGATTGAAGCGGACGTTTGGTCTGCGAGGAGCTCATCGGGCCTGCCTGTCTATTCTTGTTGTGACCATCTAATCATCAGTTTTCGGTCATTGAAACGCGCTTTGATGCAGCCGCAATTCCGGGCGCAAATGACGCGTTCGATTACCGGGGGCAAACTCGTATCATATGCGCTTTTGACGCACCAGTATCGAAGCCAAATTTTGCTTCAAGTTTATGGCAGCCTGTGGCGCTGAATCCCGCCTTTTGAACGCTTGTGGAAAAATCGGACAATTTCCTTTTGACAAGCCCGTCCCAAGATGGCAATTGGGCCAATCAGTAGAAGGCTAATTCGGCCTTCAACCCATTCTTTGATGATAACGGTATTTAAGAGGGTTTGCCGTAATGTCAGCACGCGGTAAGAAACGTCATTGCCTAGCCTGCGGTACCAAAT
>CBIHMD010000381.1:0-3661 GCA_966210655.1 uncultured Thalassospira sp. | reverse complement strand
TGTCTGCCCTTTGAACCGGAAAAATCATCAGGGAAATCAGGATATCGGGCGCAACCGAAGCTGCGCCCGACCGAATTGAAACGCCTTATGCGGCGATGAATACGTTCCACTTGCGGACCATGTGCTTGTTCTCGTCCATGACAGAGTTCCAGCACGCAACCGATCCCATGCGTTCTTCGTAAGAACCGCCATCGCGAACCGCACCGGCCTTCTCCATAACCTTGCCATCCGGGCTAAGGATATCGCCCTGGGCTTCCTTGCCTTCCATCCAGAAGCCCCATTCGTCTTCGGACATGAATTTCTGCGCCGTTGCCGGGGCTGCGCTGTAATAACCCTGACGGTTAAGATACGCCCCGACCCAGCCCGACAGGTACCAGTCGATATATTCATACGCCGCCTCAAGTTCGAGGCCGGTAAGGTGCTTGGCCAAACCAATGCCGCCACCCCATGCACGATACCCTTCCTTAAGCGGCTGGTATTTGCATGCGATGCCTTTGGAACGAACGGCGGCAACGGCTGGCGACCACATCGACTGGATCACGACTTCGCCCGATGCCATCAGGTTGACCGACTCATCGAAGCTCTTCCAGAAGGCGCGGAACTGACCGGCTTTCTTGGCATCGATCATGACTGCAATCGTCTTGTCGATTTCTTCCTGGGTCATGTTGCCCTTGTCACCATAGGTAACTTCGCCCATGGCTTCGCAAACCATGGCCGCATCCATGATCCCGATGGACGGAATGTTCAGGATCGACGCCTTGCCCTTGAAGGCCGGATCAAGAAGATCGGCCCAGCTATTGATCGGACGTTCGATCAGGTCCGGGCGAATGCCCAGCGTATCCGCATTGTAAATCGTCGGGACAAGGGTCATCCACTGGGTCGGCGCAGATGCAAATTCGACACTGTCGGCACCTTCAACGAAACCAACCGTGTGCGGGGCCGTGCCCTGCGCAATCTCGGAATCCGGGGTCAGTTTGCCGTCGATGAACAGCTTGGAAATATACTGATAGTTTTTAAGCTTGGTGGTATCCATCGGCTGCATGGTGCCCGCCGGGAAGACCTTTTTACAGATCCAGTATTCGATATCGGCAATATCAAATGATTTCGGCTGGGTTACCGCACGCTGCGCAACCGCATCGGAATCAAGGGCGGTCATCTGAAGCGTGAAGCCAAGGTCTTCCTTAACCTTGTCGGCAACCGCATTGATGTTTGAAACACCCGTACCGAACTGGCGCAATGTCACATCCTTGATGTTCTGCGCCCAGATGGTCGGGAAACCGGTGATCGCACCTGAACCAATCGCGACACCGGCAGTCGCAGCCGCACCTTTAACAAAACCGCGGCGGGTGACTTCCTTGGTCGAAAGCAGGTTTTTCGTCGTTTTGGATTTGTCGGTCGTCATGTGAAGCTCCTGATAAATGATGTTTTTTAGGCCAGAACATGCGCGTGTTCGGGTTTCCAGTAGGCGATGAACTTTTCCTTCCGGCGCACGGGCGCCTGCCGAAATTCGCTTTCGGTCTTCATCAGGGTGATTTCCTTGCCGTCATTGGTCGTCGCCACAATCCGCACCCAAAGGCCGAGATACTCGACCGTTGTGATTTCGACGGGAATCTGACCATTTTCGGCATCACCGGGCGCTGTTTCACCCAGTCCGATCAGGTCGGTACGAATTGTGAATTCAAGATCCTCGCCCGTGGCACCATCGCCATATCCGGGCAGGAAGAAACTATCGGGACCACGCGTCAGAAGCGTACCCGCCGGGCTGCTTTCCGAAACCGTTCCCTTGAAAATGTTCTGACCGCCCATGAAATTGGCGATGAAGCGCGAACGCGGCTTGTTGAATATTTCCTCAGGCGTGCCTTTCTGGCGAATGACACCGTCTTCCATGACAACCACCATGTCCGAAAGCGCAAGCGCCTCGTCCTGGGCGTGGGTGACATGGACAAATGTGATGCCAAGCTCCTGCTGAAGGCGGCGCAATTCATCGCGCATCCGCGCCCGCAGGAACGGATCAAGGGCTGAAAGCGGCTCGTCAAGCAACAGGACCGAGGGCTGCGTGATCAAGGCACGCGCAAGCGCGATACGCTGCTGCTGCCCACCCGAAAGCTGATCGGGCTTGCGATCCGCAAACTTTTCCATATGGACGCGGGCCAGCATTTCCTTGGCCCGTTCGCTGCGCTCTGCTGTTGAAATGCCCTGCATCCGCAGACCGAATGCGACATTTTCAATGCAGGTCATATGCGGGAACAACGCATAATTCTGGAACATCATGGCCGTGCCGCGCTTGACCGGCGGAAGCTCGGTCACATTGCGATCCCCGATCAGAAGATCACCTTCGCTGATCACCTCATGCCCGGCGATCATGCGCAATGTCGTGGTTTTGCCGCAGCCGGATGGACCAATCAGGCAGCAATAGGCCCCTGCCGGTATTTTGAGGTCGATCGATTTGACTGCGATGGTACTGCCGTAATGCTTACTGACAGCGATCAACTCAATGGCCCCGTTACCCTTCATGCGCCCATCCGTTACTGCATGCAAAATTGTTAACAATCCATATTTTTGATTGTAGGCAAATTGCATGCCACTTTCAGGATCGGCAGTTTTGCAGAACGTTCAGCCGAAACCATAGGGCGATGAAATCAACAAATGCCCGTTTCATGCGCAACTTGTGCGCAATTTTTGCACAGCAGCATTCTTTTGATTAAACCACAGGCAAAGCCGTTGCGACTCATCCAAAACGGTTGTCGCATTTTTTTGTTTTGCAGATCGTCAACAATTTTGTAGAAAAGAACTGACCCCTCGAATGAACAACCGGAAAGATGTGCCGCGATGGCCAACCCCGCACAGCCCACCCCCTATAAAGGCAGCGGTAAACTTCGCCCAGAAGAATTGATCTATCAGGAAATGCTGGGTGCCATTCTTGACCGGCGGCTGGAACCGGGCATGAAGCTGATCGAAGAAGATCTTGCCAAAACATTCTCGGTCAGCCGTGCCCGCATCCGGGCCACCTTCTTACAGCTCGCCCATGACAAGCTGATCAATCTAGTCCCCAATCGCGGGGCCTTCATCGCCGAACCCACCATTGACGAGGCGATAGAGGTCTTTTCGGCGCGTCGCATGATCGAGGACGGCGTGGTCCGCAAAATCGCCGCCAAGATGACACCGGATCGCGCAAACCAGATCCGCGAGCATCTGGAACGCGAACATCAGGCCCACCACGCAGGCGACCACCGCGCCGCCATCATTCTTTCCGGAGAATTCCACCTGTTGCTGGCCCGTCTTGCCGGCAACCTGGTGATCGAGGAATTCCTGGAACGCCTGATCCTGCGCAGTTCACTGATCATTGCGATGTATGAAAGCCCGCAACCGGTCGATTGCTCTCACTCGGAACATGAAACGCTTTTGAACGCCCTTCTGGGTGGCGATCCGGATGCGGCGGCGGCTGAAATGGCCAAACATCTTGATGCCATTCGCGACCGGTTGCAGCTTCAACGCCCCAAGCCGGCCAAAACCGATTTCGCCAGCATCTTTGGCCGAAATCCCAAATCGGTCGCCAGCTAATCCGGCATTATCAGCCGGGATTTCCCAACGTCGGCTAATCGTCATCGGTCGTTATGACGCCGCGCATCGCGCAAGTCCCTTTTTGGCAGACCGGTAATCT
>CBIHMD010000380.1:0-3677 GCA_966210655.1 uncultured Thalassospira sp. | reverse complement strand
ATGCCTATCTGGTGCATCCGACACATCAGGCGCTGGGTGCGGAACTCGTCAAAGCCGCCGATGGCGAGATTTCTGGGCTGATCGTGTTTGATCTGGAGATGTAGGCCGGTCGTTCTTTCAGCCAACGTCTACCTGCTTTCGGATGCTGTCACAAACATGACACTTCATAATTGAGCCCATCGCCCCATAATACCCGTGGTAGAATTGCAGTCTCGTCACAGACAGTGCCCGTCGCAATGGCCGGGCGCATTCAATTTCGGGGGCGTCATGCGGATTGCTGCGTTTAACGTCGAGAACCTGTTTGATCGGGCCCGCGTCTTTAACGATGAAGACCCCGAAGCGCATCGCGATGTGCTTGATGCCCATGCAGAACTGAACAAGCTGTTTGAAAAGCCGGTTTACAGTGATGCCGACAAGGCGCGCATGTTAACGCTGATCACACAACTTGGCATGTTGCGTGGCGATGAAGGCCCGTTTACCCGCATTCGCAAAATTCGCGGTCAGTTGATTTCTCGCCCCCGCCCACCAAAGCAGCCCTTTATCAAGGCCAATGGTCGCGATGACTGGGTCGGCTGGTGCGAGCTTCGCATGGGGCCGGTGGACGAGGCCGCAATGTTAAACACCGCGCGCATGATCGGTGATGTCGGGGCGGATGTTCTGGCGCTGGTCGAAATCGAAAGCCGCCCGGTCTTGCTCGCCTTTCAGGATTTCATGCGTGAAAAGGGCGTTTTGCCCGTGCCCTATCGCCACATGATGATCATTGATGGCAATGACGGGCGCGGCATTGATGTCGGGCTTGCCACCCATGAAGGTTTTCCGATTGGCGAGATGCGAAGTCATGTCGATGACCTGAAACCCGACGGTGCTCCGATTTTCAGCCGCGATTGCCCGGAATATGAAATCATCACGCCATCGGGCGCCCAGATCATGGTTCTGCCCAACCATTTCAAAAGCAAATATGGCGGCAATGACCCGGCAAGCAAGGCCAAACGACTGGCGCAATCTCTGGCGGTTGCGGCTTATTACAACCGCCTGAAGGCCGAAGGGTTCGAGAATATCGTGATTCTGGGCGACCTTAACGATACTCCCGACAGTGCCGAGCTTGACCCGTTGCTGAACGGCACCACTCTTCGCGATGTTTCGACCCACCCTGAATTTACCGAGTTCGAATTCAATGCCGGGAATGGCGACCGGGGAACCGGGACGCATGGCCTTGGCAATGATGACGACAAGATCGATTATCTGCTGCTTTCACCTGCCCTGTTTGACCGGATGACCAAGGGCGGGATTTACCGCAAGGGCATCTGGCCGGGATCACGCCCGGCGCGCTGGACGACATACCCGGACTTCACTAAAAAACATCAGGCAGCATCGGACCATCACCTGATCTGGGCGGATATCGATATCTGAGCGGCGAGAAGACTATACCCGATCATTCTGTGATCACCCGGCCATCACCCGTGGCGGATTTTAAAGATCAGGATGGTCGAGGCCAGAACAAGGGTAAACCCGTTGGCAATGATCACCGGCCAGTCGCCGCGAATCAGGCCATAAACCAGCCAAAGCGCGATCCCGGTACACAGGATCAGAAACATCACAAGCGAGATATCAGCCGTCGAACGCGTGCGCCAGGTACGTATGACCTGCGGCAGGAAGGCAATCGTGGTCAGCGATCCGGCAAGAAGGCCAAGGACGGTTTCAAAAGACATGATCATGGAAGGCCTCCGTCAGATCGCCCGCCCCGATGACAGTGCATCAGATCGGAACAAAACGCTCGATTGAATGCATTCAACACATAACACAACCAACTTCAAGCGGGAAATATACCGTACCGTCGTGATGCGCCGGAAGCCTTGATAACCTTGGGGAAAGCCGGAATTTAAAGCCAGAAACACAAAACCCCGCTCGGAAACCGGCGGGGAGGAAATGGTGGGCATAACAAGTCTCGAAATTGTGACCTATCGCAGGTCAAGCGAACGCTCTAACCAACTGAGCTATAGGCCCCTGTATTTGGGGAAAGATGGTGGGCCTAACAAGACTCGAACTTGTGACCTCTCGCATGTCAAGCGAACGCTCTAACCAACTGAGCTATAGGCCCTCTTACCCATCTTTCATCTGACCGGCCTTCAAAGCGGAAGGCTTGGCCAGCACCGTTTGTAACGGCGAGGCGGTATTTAGCCCAAGGCAGAAAAAGGTGCAACCCCTCAATTGGTTTTTTGACAAAAAATCTTCATCTATGGGGGACGGGATGGATCGCTGTTGCTATGATCATCATCCAGTTTAGGGAAGACATAACAAACGACAATGAACCAGTTGCCCTCGGATCTTACCGGCAGTGGACCGGCAACCGTTATCCTGCCATCCCGGCAAACCCTGCCGGTGGTATTTGCATCGCCCCATTCCGGGCGCCATTATCCGCAGGAATTGATCGAGGGTGCGCGCATTGATGCGTTTGCGCTGCGCGCCTCCGAGGATGCGTTTGTCGATCAGATTTTTGCCAGCGCGCCCAAGCTTGGCGCACCGATGCTGTGCGCGACATTTCCGCGTGCCTTTGTCGATGTCAATCGCGGGGCGCTGGAACTTGACCCGCGCATGTTTGATGGCCCCCTGCCCTCGGACGCCGATATTCATTCGATGCGTGCCCTCTCGGGGCTGGGATCGATCCCACGTGTCGTCAGCGGCGGGATCGAGATTTACAAGGCCCGCCTGCCGGTCGCCGAAGCAATGCATCGGATCGATACCTATTACCATCCCTATCACAGCGCCCTTCGGAAACTGATCGATGCGACGCGCGACCAGTTTGGTTACTGCATCCTGATCGATTGCCATTCAATGCCGGGCGATTCTGTCGATAGCGGCAAAAACCGCGTTGATCTGGTTCTGGGTGATTGCTATGGAAGTTCCTGCCATCCGTCTTTGACGCGCTTTGTCGAAGATCGTGTCCGCGATATGGGCTTTACCCCGTCGCACAATGATCCATATGCAGGCGGCTTCTGCACACGCCATTACGGGCAACCGGAAAACCACGTGCACAGCCTGCAGATCGAGCTTTCACGCTCGCTTTATATGGAAGAAGACACGATCACGCCCCATCGCGGATTTGACACCCTGCGCGAACAGATGACGCATCTGATCTCGTGCTTCCACGATCTTGACGGGAATCCTTTCTGATGACCAGCCACCCCGTTTCTCCTGTGCCATCCGGCAAACCGGTGCCAAATGGCGATGCCTCACTCAGCGACCTTGTGATCCGCGATGCCGAGCCCGAGGATTTCGGCCGCATCACCGAAATTTATGGCCACCACGTCCTGCATGGCCTGGCCTCGTTCGAGGAACGTGCGCCTGAAATCGCCGAACTGACATCACGCTGGCAGCATGTTCGCGAACGCGGCCTGCCCTATCTGGTTGCGGAAATTGATGGCCGGGTCGAAGGCTTTGCCTATGCCGGGGCCTATCGCCCGCGTCCGGCTTATCGTTTTACGGTCGAAGACACGATCTATATCGCGCCCGATGTCGTCGGCAAAGGTGCCGGTCGCGCGCTTCTGTCCGAGTTGATCAAACGCTGCACCGCCCTTGGTTATCGCCAGATGGTCGCCATAATCGGCGACAGCGCCAATGTGGCCTCCATCGGGCTGCACGCGCGCCTGGGCTTCCGGGTGGCAGGCACATTGCAATCG
>CBIHMD010000379.1:0-3678 GCA_966210655.1 uncultured Thalassospira sp. | reverse complement strand
CGCACCGAAGTCCGCGAAGTTGAAGAATTCTTCTCCAAGGGGCAGAAGGGTTCGTCGGCAATGCCACACAAACGCAACCCGGTTCTAACTGAAAACCTGACCGGGCTTGCGCGTCTTGTCCGTTCGATGGCGATCCCGGCAATGGAAAACGTTGCCCTTTGGCATGAACGCGATATTTCGCATTCATCGGTCGAACGCAATATCGGCCCGGATGCGACCGTAACGCTCGACTTTGCTTTGATGCGCCTGACCAATGTGGTTGAAAACCTTGTCGTCTATCCGGAACGGATGGACGAAATCCTCAATCAGATGGGCGGTCTGGTCTTCTCGCAGCGCGTACTGCTGACCCTGACGCAGCATGGCGTCTCGCGCGAAGATTCGTACCGCATCGTTCAGCGTAACGCGATGAAGGTCTGGAACCGCGAAGGCGATCTGCTGTCGCTTCTGAAAACCGATGCCGATGTTACCGCGAAAATCCCGATGGAAACGCTCGAAAGCCTGTTTGACCTTGGTTACCACACCAAGCATGTCGACACGATTTTCGCCCGCGTCTTTGCCGACTGACGGTAACACCGCGCACTAAAATCAAAGCCCCGGTCAACTGGCCGGGGCTTTTCTGTTTACGTATTTTGCAACAGGGAAAGTTCGTGCGCCTCGCCCAGCAGCCAGTCCCGAAACAGCTTTACCTGCCCACGCAGTTCCCGGTTTTTCGGATGAACCAGATAATAACCCGACGGAACTTTCAGAACCTGTTCGGGAAACAGATGGATCAACTTGCCTTCCATCACGTCTTCCTCGGCCAATAACGGGTTGGCCATCACCACACCCTGCCCGTGGATCGCAGCCTCAATCGCCATCGATGTCTGATCAATCTCAATGCGCTTGATCGCGGCAATCCCGGCCGGGCTCATTCCGGCAAACTGACCCAGCCATTCTTCCCACCAGTCATGGAGAATGTCGTTTAGCAAAGTGGCGCGCGCCAGATCGACAGGGTGTTCAAACCCCATCCGGTCGCGATAGGCAGGCGAACAGAACGCCGCCGCCTGCCCACGATAGATCAGGACGGCTTCAAGCTTTTCGTCATTCCCGTCAAAATACCGCACGGCAATATCGACCGGGTCACGATCAAAATCGGTATAAAGCGACGACGACCCGACATGAAGCGACGTCGCCGGATAATCGATCAGAAACCGCGCCATGCGCTTGGAAAACCATTTCGCGGCGAAGCTTGGCGGCATCACCACACGCACAGTATGTTCGCGCTGCCCGCGCAGATGCTGGCTGGCATCGGCAATCTGCTGAAGAGCGGGCGAAATGCGCGCGGCATATTCAAGCCCGTCGGCCGTTGGCTTCACCTGCCGGATCGCGCGGGTAAACAGCTCGACACCCAGCCAGTCTTCAAGCTTCCTGATCTGCTGCCCGACGGCACCGGGGGTCACGTTCAGCTCCTCCGCGGCAAGAGAAAAACTATTCAATCGAATAGATGCTTCGAAAGCACGCAAGGAATTCAGGGGTGGATATGAAGTCATGATGCAGATTTTCTATTCCATGATCCAGATAACATGATTTGTACGTCATTCCGGCCGGACCTACAATCACAGCATTACCCCCACGAAAGTTCCGGCCATGAAGAACAACGCCTATATCGTCTTTGGCTTTCTTGCCCTGTGCTGGGGCATGACCTTTTTGTTCAACAAAACGGCAAGCAGCCTGATCTCGCCGATGCAGGTCGTAACCGTGCGGGTCATCATGGGCTTTCTGCCGGTTCTGGCATTTGCGATGGCGCGCAAGGTGCTGCATTGGCAACATCTGCGCCATACGCATCATTTCATCGTCATGTCACTCCTCGCGGCCACCGTCTATTACCTCGCCTTTGCCAAGGGCATTTCGCTTCTGCCATCCAGCGTTGCCGGAATGCTAAGCGGCGTGATCCCGATGTTTTCCTTTATCACGGCGGCGATTTTTCTGCGCAGTGAACCGGTTAATATCCGTTCGGTCAGCGGTTTGCTGTTTGGCTTTTCCGGTGTCCTGATCATTGCCAAGCCGTGGGAAAGTGGCACGTCGGGTATTGATCTGATGGGTGTCGTTTATGTCGCCATCGGGTCGGGGTGCGTCGGGCTTTCATTTGTTTATGTTCGCAAATTCCTAAGCCCGCTTGGCATTTCGCCAATTGCGCTTTGCACCTATCAGCTTGGTATTTCAGCGGTAACGCTTCTGCTGATTTGCGATTTTTCCGGTATGGACGCGATCTTTACCAACTGGAAAATTGCTACCGGGCTTTTCATCGGCCTTGGCATGTTCGGCACCGGCATTGCCTATATGTGCTATTACTTCCTGATCGGAAAACTGGGCGCAGTCAAAACCGCCGGGGTAACATACATCCCGCCGGTTATCGGCCTTCTGACCGGTAGCCTGATTTTGGACGAACCGGTATCCGCAACCGATATCGTTGCGACCGCCATGATCCTGTCGGGTGTTTTCATCATCCAGTCGGGCAGAACGCCGCCATCATCCGCAAACACGACATCACCGAATGTCCGGGCACACAACCTGCCCGAACGTGCCTGAGACTCTCCGTCTCATGGACTGCACCCCCGCGTTGATCACGGGGGTGCTTTTTTATCGGGTTATTTTTCCGATGCGGCTTTGACAAAGGCCGTGATCAGCGGATGATTTTCACCTCGCAGGGCGGATCGTTCGGGCTGAAAGGCTGTCCCGATAAAGAAACGATGATTGCGCAATTCCACCGCGCGCGGATCGCCATCCGCATCCCAGGCCCCAATCTGCAACGCCTGCCCGTCCAGCAGCCCGGCATAATCACGGTTAAACCCGTAACTGCACCGATAGGTTTCGGTCAGGTGATCCGATCCGCAATAACCGCTAATCAAACTGCCCCCGGCCAGATCAATCCCGCCATCCTGATCAATCAGCGCACAGGTCAGCGGCGCAATCAGGGGCAGTTCCGCATCGGGATCAATTTCGGCATTCGCGGCATTGGCAAGACCCAGAACATTACGCGCATATTCCAGAATAGCATGCTGATAGCCGCCGCATGTGCCCAGAAACGCAATATCGTTCTCGCGTACGAACCGGATCGCGGCAAGCGTACCTTCAAGACTGTCATACGGACTTGCCGGAACACACCACATCCCGTCATAGCCAGACAGTATCTGCTGCTCACCGCCATCAAGACGCGGCGTCGCGATCCAGTCATATTCGGCGGAAATGCCGATTTCGGCAGCCGCAATATTGATGGCTTTGGGGATGGCCTGATGGGCGGTAACAGCCGGGTTGAAATCCCCGACAAGGGCAATACGCACGGTCATGATAACTTCCTCGCTCAAGATGACATTACGAGGGGAGCAGCCAAAACAGCCAAAGAAAAACGGCCCGTGAAATCACGAGCCGGGTTTCAGGCACGAAATAGCGCTGCCTTTGTCGAACATACTACAACGTTCCGGCGCGCGCCATATCTTCCAGTGCGATTTTGACCGCCTGCGCGCGGTTCGACACATGCAGTTTGCGGTAAATGTTTTTCAGGTGATATTTCACCGTGATCTCGCGCAGGTCGAGGTGACGCGCAATATCCTTGTTCGGGCGTCCTTCGGCCAAAAGTGCCAGAACTTCGCGTTCCCGCGGGGTCAGTTGTGGAACATCCTCTTCGTTCGGATCGAGTCG
>CBIHMD010000378.1:0-3683 GCA_966210655.1 uncultured Thalassospira sp. | reverse complement strand
GGTAGCGATCAGATAGGCTTCCGGGCTTTCCGGGCGCGATGCCGGCGGCTTGGCATGCTTGGAAACGCGGAAGTTCTTTTTAACCCGGTTCAAAAGGTCGTTTTCCGTGCCGCCCTTAAACACCTTGGCGATGAAAATCCCCCCCGGCGCAAGAACTTCCTCGGCAAACAGCAAGGCATGTTCGACCAGATCAATAATACGGATATGGTCGGTCTGGCGATGGCCGGTGGTTTCGGGTGACATATCGGAAATCACCGCATCAACCGGCCCCTGCAGGGCCTGCTTGATCATATCGGGTGCCGCAGGATCAAGGAAGTCCGCCTGCAGACAGGTAGCGCCAGGAAGCCCTTCCCATTCAAGGATATCCAGACCGACGACCTGACCACGTCCCTGTTTTGATCCGACCATATCAACCGCAACCTGCGTCCAGCCGCCCGGTGCCGCCCCAAGGTCGACAATGCGCATGCCCGGACGCAGCAGGTCAAACTGGTTGTTGATCTCAATCAGCTTGAAGGCCGCGCGCGAACGATAGCCAAGGCGCTTGGCTTCCTGCACATAGGGATCGTTCAGCTGTCGGTCGAGCCAGCGGGTCGAGGAAATCTTGCGCCCCTTCGCACTTTTGACACGCGTCCGCAGTCCGCGCCGTGCACCGGTATCGATCGCGGCAATGGCTGAACCCTTGCGACGGCGCGTCCCGCCTTTTCCGCTGCTATTGTCGGTCATGTTCTTTACCTGAACTGAAACGTGTTAAAGGCCAGTACGATCCGATGGCATGACGCCGATCATGGATTGGCCGAAATATGGGACACTGTATGACGTCGCGCATCGCACGGGTCAATAGCATGACCATCTGCGCGCATCAAATCGACCAATATTCCCTCGCGCAAGCCACGATCGGCAACTTTTAGCGTCGCCAGCGGCCAGATATCGCGAATCGCAGCAAAGATCGCCGCCCCCGCATCCATCAATTCGGCCCGCTGGTTCCCGATGCAGGGATGGCCTTTGCGTTTGTCGGCTTCCATGCGCAGCAGCAATTCGGTGACGCGTTCCGCATCATCGAACCGCAAATCAGATCCGTCGACCTTGTGACGTTCGTACCGTTCAAGGCCAAGCGCAATACCGCAGAATGTGGTCACGGTGCCTGATGTGCCAACCATCTGCACCTTGCCATCGTCAAGAATGTCCGAGCAACAATTACGGCTGGCGAAATCACGAAGCCGGTCACGGATTTCGGTGCGCATTGCTTCGAAACGTTCGCGGCGCTGTTCGATGCCTGCATAACGTTCGGTCAGGCACAGGACCCCGCACGGCATCGAAAGCGTTTCAATGCACTGGGTCTGGCCCATGTTATCGACCTTGATCCAGCAGATTTCCGTGCTGCCGCCGCCAATGTCAAACACCACCGCATAGGGGCGTTCATCAAGCAAGGCCGAACAGGCCTGAAGTGCCAAACGGCTTTCTTCGTCCGGATTGATGATTTTAAGTTCGATGCCGGTTTCTTCAAAAACCTTCTGAACAAATTCGGCACGGTTTTCAGCGGTACGGCAGGCTTCGGTCGCAACCGCACGCAGCTTTGCACCGGGATGTTTGCGCAGTTTCTTTGAGCAGACCTTAAGCGCATCAATCGCGCGATCAATCGCCGCCTGACAAAGATATCCCTTTTCGCGGACACCTTCGCCAAGGCGTACAACGCGTGAAAAGGCATCAATCACCTTGAACCCGTCATTGCACGGGCGGGCAACCAGCAAACGGCAGTTCGAACTACCCAGATCAATGGCGGCATAAAGCGGCGGATGGCTGGTGGCAGGCGTCGCAGGGCGATCAACAACAAGACTGTCGCCGGGCAGGATTCCAGATGCTGTCGCGCACGGCGCATCAATCACGGTACTTCCGACCATGGCAGCACTGCCATCAGAGCGACTGGCTCTGTGCGTGTCGCTATGGGAAGATACCTGTTTCACCTGTTTCAGCCTGCCTTGCTTTTTGGTTGCAAATTCTTTGATCACATCAAGACGACATTTATATGACGTTCTTGCGAATCATCCATATGAGTTTACCGACAATGTTGCACAAGGCAAATCCCGTATGCATTTAACACATAGGCGTGTGCGTCTGACCACATGGCGGGGAAAAAAGGTCTTGCCAAAGTGCCACCGGTTTTATAAATAGCGGCCCACGCCACACGGCGTTCAAGGCTATGTTGGGGAATAGGTTAACGGTAGACCTACGGACTCTGACTCCGTCAGTCCTGGTTCGAATCCAGGTTCCCCAGCCAGCCTTTGCTTGCCTTGCAAGCTTTGGTGATGTACGGCCCAGCCATTTCGGACCGATCAGAAAATCACACCAAACATACCCCTGCTGGGGAATAGGTTAATGGTAGACCCGCGGACTCTGACTCCGCTAGTCCTGGTTCGAGTCCAGGTTCCCCAGCCATCTTTCTTCCCCACCAATCCAAAGATTTTTTGATTTTTCGCGTGGCGCAGCGCGCTGATTGTCGCCTTTCGCACAACAGTCATTTTCCGGTATCGGCAGGCAATCCCCGACGGACTGAGAAGATATTTTGCCAGCAAGGGGAACCAGCCGCCGCCTTTTACGTTGGTGGTCATACGATCTGTGACAAATCACAGGCACGAATGCACATTTGGCAACAAAGGAGCATGAGATGCTTACCGATATGTACCGATCCCGACACTCTTCCCATCCGACAATCCTCGATCGTGTTGATCCGGTAATCTGGTCCGACAAGGACCATTGCCCGATGAGCTCGGCCGAGGATGAGAAATTTTACGAAAAGAACGGCTTTCTGTTTCTGAAAAATGTTTTCAGCGAAAAAGAAGTCGCCCAGCTTCGCCGTGAAGCCGATCGGGTTGAAAATTCGGATCCGGCCGATGACGAGGTTATTTCAGAACCGGGCAGCAACGAAGTACGCAGCGTTTTCCGCGTCCATGATAAAAGTGACGTGTTCGCGCGCCTGATATCCGATGACCGGCTGGTCGCGATTGCCGAACATTTTCTGGATGACGATGTTTACATTCATCAATCGCGGGTCAATTTCAAACCGGCTTTCAAAGGCAAGGAATTCTTCTGGCATTCGGATTTTGAAACCTGGCACACCGAAGACGGCATGCCGCGTATGCGTGCTTTTTCGATGTCGATCACATTGACTGATAACTCGGCCCATAATGGCCCACTGATGCTGATCCCGGGATCGCATAAGCAGTTCATTTCCTGTGTCGGGGAAACGCCCGACCAGAACTATAAAAGCTCGTTGAAAATACAGGAAATCGGCACCCCAGATCAGGATAACCTGTCGCAGATGGTCGACGAGAACGGGATTGTCTCCCCCGTCGGCCCGGCTGGTTCTGTTCTGATTTTCGACTGCAATACCCTGCACGGGTCAGGCAACAACATCACCCCCTACCCGAGGTCGAACCTGTTTTTCGTGTATAATGCGATGTCGAACCGGCTGGTCGCGCCATTTGGCGGTACGAAGCCACGCCCGAACTTTCTGGCAACGCGCAAGGATATTGTTCCGGTACGGACCGGCCGGCACAAAATACGAGCCGCCGAATAATCCGGTCAGGATGACAGGAAACAGGGCGGTGACGATCCATCCGCCCTGTCGACATCGCCAGTCGCCTTTGCTGTGACCGGACGCATGCCTGCCTCGGTCAGGATGATGT
>CBIHMD010000377.1:0-3691 GCA_966210655.1 uncultured Thalassospira sp. | reverse complement strand
TGCCAATGGTCAGCCATTCATTACCAGTCATGTTCGATTATTCCCCAGGCACTTCGGTGGCGGTTTTATGGGTGGCGTATCCGGCATCTTCCGCGGTTTGGACCGCTCCGGTCACCTGCCGGAAATTGATCAGGGCCTGCGCAATTGCCTGCACGAAAAGCAACCCGAACCCGACCGGGATAAACGCCTTAAGCAGGAAGCGATACGGTAATCCCCCCGGATCGGGTGATCCTTCGCCCATCATGATCGACTGGTTCACATAGGGAATGGCAAACCAGATGATCGCCGCACCAAGAATGACCATCAGCACCGCCGAAAACAGATCAATCATCGCGCGTGCCCGGTCACTTAGCCGGTCATAAAGAAAATCGACCCGTACATGGCCGCCATGCCGCATGCCATATGCCATCCCCAAAAGGGCAATCGGCGATACCAGATGCCATTCAAGTTCCTGCATGGCAACACTGCCGGTATTGAACACATAGCGCAGCAGCACATTGCCGCCGACCACCAGAACAAGCGCAAGACCGCTTAACGCGGCCGCCCATCCGGCAAAATCAACGATATATCCCAACACACGGTCGGGAAGCGGTTCTGCCAGCGATTCAGTACGGGTCGAATTCATATCAGCTCATCCCGTCTTTGGATGAAATGATACCGTGATAGGGCTTTTCACTCACCGCCGCCCATTCGCGGTGCGTATCGCGGAACGCCATGAATGCATCATGGACCTTTTTGGTCAGTGGGTCCTTGGCGGCTTCTGCTTCCAGCGTGTCTTTGGTGATACCTTTAAGCTTGTTAACCACATCATCGGGCAGGGTCTGGGCGATAACGCCCTCATTCTCGACCAGATCACGAAGGGCCGCGGCATTGTTGGCTTCACACCAGGAATGACTGTCAAGGTTGCACGCCTGTGCGGCATTTTTGACAATCGCCTGAAGATCGGCCGGAAGGCTTTCCCATGCTTTCTGATTGATCAGAAGCTCGGTCACGTTGGATGGCTCATGCCAGCCGGTGGTGTAGTAATATTTCGCGGCCTTCTGAAGGCCAAGACGACGGTCCTGATACGGGCCGACGAACTCGGCGGCATCAATCACGCCACGTTCAAGGGCCGGGAAAATCTCGCCACCCGGAAGCAGTTTCACCTCGACCCCGATCTGCTGATAGACCTTGCCGGCAAGGCCCGGAATACGCATTTTCAGGCCATTGAAATCATCAAGGCTTTCAATCGGCTCGCGGAACCAGCCGGTCATCTGAACGCCGGTATTGCCCATCGGGAACGCAATCAGGCCATAGGGCTGATACAGCTCATGCCAAAGCTCAAGCCCACCGCCATGATACAGCCACGCATTGACACCCTGGAAGTTCAGGCCAAACGGAACGGTAGTGAAATATTGTGCGGCAAAAATCTTGCCCGCCCAGAAATAGGCATTGGCGGCATTCATCTCGACCGTACCGGCCTGAACGGCATCAAAGCCCTCAAGTGCCGGGATCAGTTCACCCGCGGCAAAATGCTGGATGTTCAGACGCCCGCTCGACATTTCCGTAACACGTTTGCAGAAATCCTCGGGGCTGCCCGGGCCGGTCACGTAAAACGGTGAACCCGGACCATAGGCATTGGTCATTTTCCAGTTAAAGCTCTCCTGGGCACGCGCGATATGCGGCGTGGCAAAAACAGCCGCCCCGGCGGCTGCCGTGCCGAATGCCGACTTCGTCAGAAAGTCGCGTCTTTTAAGGTTGGTCATCGGTGTCTCCCTGATAGAGAAAACGCAATACGCGGATAATATCATCGAACGGATCTTGGCCCGCATTGTGTATACAACCTGCAACCGACGTGCCATTTGTTATATTTCAATAACTTAACTGATTTACGGCCTCAACATATTCGATATTACTGTCTATTTATTAATCATATTAAATTGCTGCATTGCATATATGCATATTAATTAAACATATTGCATGTGATCGCCGGGGATGAATCCCGCACACGACAGTTGCGCTTGGATTTTGCGGGAAATATCATGTATACATCGGTTGTATAGGGTGCCCCGAAAGAGCCCCGGAACATCAATCGACAACAAGATCAAAGGGTCGAAACGGCACATGATCCATCTGCAGCAAGCCCCGCAACCTTCGCCCGAACCGGTCGGCATTGCGCAAAAACTCTGCCAGTCCCTCGAAGACGATATTGTTACCGGCGTGCTTGTTCCCGGTGCCCGGCTCGAAGAAACCCAGCTTGCAAAACGCTTTGGCGTGTCACGCACCCCGGTCCGCGAGCCCTGCAATTGCTGACCGCGACCGAACTTGCCGAAAAAATCCCCAATCGCGGGGTTTATGTTTCGCTGGCAACGCCGGAACGGCTGACTGCGATGTTTGAAAGCATGGCCGAACTCGAAGGCACCTGCGGGCGGCTTGCCGCCAAACGCATGACAAGTGGTGAGCGCCACGCACTCGAAGAACTCCATCACGAACTGGCCCATGCGATGCGCGCAGGTGACAGCCCAGCTTATGAAAGCCAGAACCGCGAATTTCACAACGCGATCTATGCCGGCACCCATAATGACGTGCTGGTCGAAGTCACCCAGGCGGTGCGTCGGCGCGTTGCCCCCTTCCGCCGGGTGCAGTTCAACAGCCTGCCGCGCCTTGCCTCCTCGCACGAGGAACATCAGGGCATCGTCGATGCCATCCTGCGCGGCGATCACAAGGCCGCCGAAGAACTGCTATATGCCCACATCATGTCAGTCCATGACGTCAGTCAGGAATATCTGGCGACACTTCGCGCCGAAAGCAACCATCGCGCACTCATGATTGCAAAGTAACCGGGGTAACCCGGCCACAAAAATCTGCGACGGATGTCACGTTCGGGCATCGTATTTTGTCATTCTTTCAGAACCCGGTTACAGGAGGAACGAATGACCAAAAACGCAATCGCGGGCATTGACCCGACCGCTTCATATCTTACCCTTGTCAATATCTATGACGTCGCCCCGGAAAAGCAGCACGACCTTGCCCGCCTGCTATCAGAAATCACCGAAAGCACGATCCGGCATGAACCGGGCTTTGTCTCGGTCTCCATTCACAGCAGTCTGGATGGCAAAAAGGTGGTAAATTACGCACAGTGGGCCTCAAAAAAGGATTTCGAGGCCTTCATGCAGAAACCCGAAACACAGGCAAGCCTGAAACAGTTTGCCGCCATCGCCCAATCGGTTTCGCCCGGCCTGTATCACGTCGATCAGGTCCATTGCGCCTAAAACGCCATCGACACTCTGGCTGGTATCCATGACAGAACGCCCGACCGATCCCGTTTTCACCGATTTACGTCCCGATCTCACCCGGCTGGCCTATCGCATGCTGGGATCGGTCGCCGATGCCGAGGATATCGTACAGGAAGCCTATCTGCGCTGGCTTGGCGTCAATCCTACCGACATCCGCGAACCCGCCGCCTTCCTGCGCACCATCGTCACCCGTCTTTGCCTTAATCTTCTGAAATCCGCCCGACGGCAACGCGAAACCTATATCGGACCGTGGCTGCCTGAACCGGTATTCGAACCTGATGAAACCCGGATTGACGATAACATCACCCTGCCTTTGATGATGGCACTTGAACGGCTTTCACCGTTGGAACGGGCGGCCTTTCTGCTGCATGACGTCTTTGGCATGGGCTTTGACGAAATCGCCCTGATCATTGACC
>CBIHMD010000376.1:0-3693 GCA_966210655.1 uncultured Thalassospira sp. | reverse complement strand
GCGACCTATCGCAAGCCCGACGGAAGCCTCAATGAACCCGCCATCATCGACTATTTCACCAGGCTTTATCGCACCTATTACCGGATTTACTGGCAGTTCGAACATCTGCGATATGTCTATCGCCGGTTCCCGCAATACATGATCTGGGACGATCACGAGATCATGGATGGCTGGGGGTCGTTAACCGCCAAGGAACGCAAGGCCAAGATTTGCAATTTCTTTCAGGATGACGACGAAGACGCCAATTACGAACTTGTCATGCTGATGTTCAAAGCCGCGGCACGGGCTTATCTGGAATATCAGCACGCCCATAACCCCGACAGCAAGATCATCAATGACGATCCCGATGCCAGCCACTGGGATTACAATTTCCATCAGGGAGCCTATGGCTTCTACATGCTGGATGTGCGCGGCCATCATGATTGCGAATTGCCCGACGGGCAGCGATTGCTTGGTGCCGACCAATTCAAGCGTTTCAAAAGCTGGATCAATTCCGCAGCAACCAAAAAGAAAAAGGCGATCTTTATCTGCTCGCCCGTACCGGTTGTTCACTGGACGGAAAGTGCGGTCAACACCCTCGACTTTGGCGGGCAGAAGGATGATTTCATGGATGAATGGGGCCATGAAACCAACCACAAGGAACGCAATGCGATGCTTGAACTGCTTCTGGCACGATCAGCTAAAAGCAATATACCGATCGTGATCCTGAGCGGTGATGTCCATTGCGCCAGCGCGTTTCAGATCACCCATTGCACGACCTATCCCAAGGCGCGGTTGTTCAATGTGACTTCAAGCGCGATTTCACGCAAACCGGCACCGGGAATCGCCACGACTGCCATGCAGAAATCAGCCGAAATAGACGGATTTGACGGTGGGCGATTTGAACAGATGTTCCGCTTTGCCGGGGAAAATAACTTTGCCCTCATCAATGCCGATTGCCGGGATAATGATTTGAAACTGACGGCCACCCTTTACTGGGCCGAACCCGGATCCGAAAGTGTCACGCAACAGGTGATCAAGCTGGTTGACTAAAAGAACAAAGGCCCGGAAATCCCGGGCCTTTATTACAAGATAAGAAGCTTGATCGTCACTTGACCAATTCAATTTTCGGCGGCTGCCACGAACCGTCAAGGATTGCGTCCTTGCCCCAATAAGCACGGATGTAAAGCGAGAATGTACCATCCGGTGCCGGAAGCCAGTTGCTTTCCCTGTCTGCACCCGGCGACGTTGCTCCGGCATAAAGGGTTAAGGACCCGTCGTCGTTACGTTTCAGGTTCTTGTTCTTGGTGCCGAGCGAAAAACGATGCAGATCGTTGGCATGGAACAGGTGCTTGTCATTATAAAGCGTCAATGACCAGAACCCGTTCACGGGCGGTTCCTGACCTTCTGCAAAGGTGATCGCATAGGTCTTTGCCCCCTGAAGCTGATCGCCGTTTTTGTCAAAATCGGTGTAGAAATATTGCGTCTCGTTTGGGCGATTGTCGAACATGTTCGATTTCGATGTCCCGGTGCGGTTGTAATAATCCACGCCCCAATCCGCATTGTTGACCGACCGGTTCCATCCATTACCAGCAGGCTTGCCGTTATTACGCCATTCAAAGAACGGCGCAATAACCTCTTTCTCGGTTGCGACCGCTTCCTCGTCGATTAGTTTCCTGATCTCCGGGTTCATGGCGGCAAGTTCAAGAAGCCAGCGGAACTGCGCATACATGGCATCTTCGCCGGGTAACGGAGGCACATTCTGAAGAACCTGTCCCAACTGGTCAAAGAACCTTTCGGGGATGACCCATTTCGTTTCGCCGTCATCACCGCCACCAGATGGCGGAGCGGGAATATCGGCCAACTCGCTCCAGTCTATGGTTTTCATGCTGCCATCAAAATCCGACAGCGGATAGACAAGTATCTGATCCACCACCTTCTGGATCGCAGCGCGGTCTTCATCCGTATCATCCATGAACACGCGCGGTATGGTGTTGGCCAAGGCCGTGGATGAATGGATCACATCGGTGATCCCGTCCGGCACATCGCCCTTCCAGTTCGGCCCTACCAGCAAATAAAATCCCGGCTTGCTGCCATAGGGTTTGCCAAGCTCGCCGAACTGGTCGGTCCGCGCATCGTAAAGCGCATAGACCCAGAACCGGTCACCGAAATCGGGAACCTGAACAACCACCGGCTGGTTATCGAGATCGAAGAAACCCAGACCGTAAACCACATCCTGATTGGGGCAGGTTACAAAGGTTTCGGCGGGATCGATATAATCGTGCAGCATCCCGACATAACCCTGCGGCGCGACGGGCAGAATACCGCCCAGAAGGCCGGGTTTCGGTGCCTGTGTGATCCGGTCGTGCCGACTGATCATATTGACCATCGGCCATCCCCAGACATAGGCCTGTCGTGCCAGCGCCCTGACATAGGCGGGATGGGGTATCGCATCGCTTGACGGTTTGGAGAGTTCGGCAAAGGTTGTAGGTGTTTGCGCATGCTGGGCATAGGCAAGCGATCCGTTTCCCATTGCCGTTGCCAGCAGGACCGACGCCAAAATTGGTAGGGTTTTCCTCATTACAATCTCCTGTCACCAAAGTCCTGATTAAGCCAGTTACCGTCGTTGATCTGGTCCAGTAACGTTGGGATTTCCCCTTCCTGCGGGGTTTGTGCCTATGCCGATGGCAATATTGAAAATGCCAATCATGGCAGCTACGGCACAGACCATGACTGTTCTGGAATCCGGCTTCATATCCCGTCTCCCAAAAAAACAAACCAGCCCGGACGAATGACCGGGCTGGCGTAAAAGATTACATCGCTTCCTTAGGCGTCACGATCGGCCACCAGAATTCGAAGGTATCCAAAGTGCTTCGGAATTCGTCGAAGGCCGCAGCATCGCCTTCAAGCGATGCCTTGCCGCTATCCACCGGATCCTTGAGCGTGGTTTGACCCAGCATCACATCATTAAAATCACTGCGGGCAACACTGAGCGAGACATTGGCATTGTCAAACGGCGATGTGTAATAGTTCAGCACCCCGTTTTCGAGCGCGACACCATAGGATTCCTTTGTGTCGGTCATGGCGAAGTTCATGAAGATCTGCTTGCCTGCCGCGCGTTCACCATTCACATGAACGGCAAGGAAATCAAGGAACATGGTCAATGGCATCGATTTGATGGTATCGGGCGACGCGGTATTAGGAGCCGCTGCCTGCATGATCCCGTCACGCAATTCCTTTGCCCCGGACAGATAGAAGTTCCGCCAAGGTCCGCTTTCGGCCTGATATCCCATTTGTTCAAGCGCATCGGCCAGAAGATCCTTGGCGTCCTGATTGTCCGGTTCGGCCATCACGACCTTATCAAGGACCTGCGCCACCCAACGATAATTGCCTTCATCGAAATCGGCCTTTGCCTTTTCGATCACCGCATCGGCACCGCCCATATATTCAACGAATTTCGGACCGGCATCAGCGGGCGGCAGGGCATCAAGACGCGACGGGTTGCCATCGAAATAGCCAAGATAGAAGTTCCAGACCGCCTTGATGTCGTGCTTGACCGATCCGTAATACCCACGCGCGGCCCAATAGGTTGCATGCTCGTCCGGGATTTTGATCATCTCGGCGGCTTCTTCCATGATGTATCCCATATTCGCCAGACGCAGGGTCTGGTCATTGAGGTACTACATGATGTCACGCTGTTTTTTCAGGCGTTCA
>CBIHMD010000375.1:0-3699 GCA_966210655.1 uncultured Thalassospira sp. | reverse complement strand
AACTGGGATTTTAACTGATTTCGGCAAAGCTTATTCTGCTGCCAAGTCATCAGGGAGCAAACAAATGACCGTGCCGGGAAAACGATGGGCACCTTATGCCCGTACTGCTGGAATCGCCGACCGCCTGACCCGTTTTGGCAGTGTTACCGGCAGCGCCGGGGAAGCCGACATCACCGATCTGATCGTCGAAATTCTGCGCGAAATTCCCTATTTTCAGAACAATTCCGACAATATCGCGGTGATCGACAGCCACCCGGTCGCGGGTGGCAGCCGCATGGCAAAAAGCGTTGTCGCACTGGTGCGCGGGGCCGGACGCAGGACACTGGCGATGGCCGGGCATTTCGATGTGGTTTCGATTGAAAATTATCATGATCTGAAACATCTGGCCTTTGCCCCCGATGCGCTTTGCGAGGCCCTGATTGCCGATCTTTCCTGTCGCGAAAGTCTTAGCGATGCCGAGGCACTTGCCCTTCGCGATTTTCAGACCGGCGATTTTATCCCCGGGCGCGGGTTGCTTGATATGAAAAGCGGCGATGCGGCGGGCATCGCGTTTCTGGAACATTTCAGCCAGCAGCCCGACCGGCAGGGCAATGTCGTCCTGTTCCTGACCCCTGATGAAGAACGCAATTCATGCGGGATGCGCAGCCTGCGCAATGCGTTGCCGGACCTGATCGCACGCTGGAGCCTAGACATTGTCGGTGGGGTCAATCTGGATGCCAGCAGCGACCCCGGCAATGGCGAAGTCGGGCGCGCGATTTTCCATGGCTCGGTCGGAAAACTTTTGCCCTTTGCACTGGTCGCCGGTTTGCCAACCCATGTCGGTTATCCGTTTGACGGTATTTCCGCCCATGCCATCGCATCGGAAATCATGCAGGCGATCGAGGCCAATAGTGGGTTGTGTGATCGCGGGATGCGTGAAACTGCACCGCCCCCGGTCTGCCTTGAGGCCCGCGATGTGCGCGATATTTACGAAGTCACCACGCCCGAATATGTCTGGATGGCGTTTAACTGGCTGGTGATGGGTAAAAGCTGTGCCGAGTTGATGGGCGATTTCACCGCCATCGTAAAGGATGCCGCAAACCGTGCGCTCGAACGGTTTGCAGGCAATGCAGCCCGGTATGCCAAGGCCAGTGGGCAGACCGCCCCGGCAGCTTTGCCGCCCTTGCGCATGGTAACGGTTACGCAATTGCGTGACATGGCATTTGCGTCGGGCGGCAGCGATGCGCTTGACCGGATTGAGGCGGTGGCCCTTGAAACAGCACAGGATAACAATCCGTTGAACCGTACCCGCATTCTGGTCCGCGCCATGCTGGCCGAGGCGCATCTGCGCGGTCCCGCCGTGGTAACCGGAATGGCCGGTTTGCATTACCCGGCCGTGCATGTCGATCCGGCACAGGATATGGACCGGCAGTTTTTGGATGCGATTGGTCGGGCCCGCACCACGATAGAGGCCCGCCACGAAACTCAGATTTGTGATCGCGGCTATTTCATGGGTATCTCGGATATGAGCTTTTTCGGTCATGCGACCGATGCCACCGATACCGAAATCATTGCCGCCAGTACCCCGGTTGCCGAACTGGTCGACCGCCCGGTTGACAATACCCTGACCTATCCGGTGGTCAATATTGGCCCGTGGGGCCGGGAATATCATCAACGCCATGAACGGCTTTATGCGCCTTATGCCTATCATGTGCTGCCCGATTTCCTGGCCGAAATCGCGGGCGAACTTTTGGGCTGATCGGGTCATGGCAAAGCAATCCACAGAAAGCGATCAAGCGTAACAGTTGCATGAAACTTTGCGCTTTCGCTTTCTGCCTTGTTCCTGCCGCATCGTTTCGTCACTATGCTGGGCAAAACCCATGTGGAAATAAGGAGTTATGCGATGCTGATGAAATCTGCGCGCGCCGCCATTCTGGGGGCTGCACTTGCCATTCTGCCATTATCGATCACACCGGCGATGGCACAGGACAGTAACCTTGAACGGGTGGTGATCGCCCATCGCGGCGCTTCGGGCTATCTGCCCGAACATACCCTTCCGGCCAAGGCGCTGGCTTATGGCATGGGGGCGGATTTCATCGAGCAGGACGTGGTGATGTCCAAGGACGGTGTGCCGGTTGTCCTGCATGACATCCATATCGATACCACGACCGACGTTGCCAAGAAATTTCCCGACCGCAAACGTGAAGATGGCCGGTACTACGCCATCGACTTCACGCTGGAAGAACTCAAAAGCCTGAATGTTACCGAACGGTTCAAAGCCGATACCGCTGAGCAGGTATATCCGGATCGCTTCCCCGGCGAATATGCGATCTTCAAAATCCCCACACTGGAAGAAGAAATCGCAATGATCCGGGGGCTTAACAAATCAACCGGGCGCGATGTTGGCATTTATCCTGAAATCAAGGATCCGGCCTGGCACAAGGCCGAAGGGCAGGACGTGACCGCCGCGGTCATCAAGATCATGGAACATTGGGGTTATGGCACGCCGGAATCCAATTCCTATGTCCAGTGCTTTGACTGGGAGGAAACCAAGCGCATCCGCAACGAGCTGAAATATCAGGGTAAACTGGTTCAGTTGCTTGGTGAAAACAAATGGGGTGCCCCCGAAGGCACGGATTACGATTATCTGAAAACCGATGACGGTGTGGCCGAAATGGCAACGGTGGTCGACGGGATCGGCCCGTGGTTGCCTCAGGTCATCGAAGGGCTTAGTGCCGATGGCAAGGCCATCATGACGCCAACCCTGATCGCGGCACAGCGTGCGCAGTTGAAAGTCCATCCTTATACCCTTCGGGCCGATCAGTTGCCGAAATGGGCGGGCGACATGAATATCGCGCTCAAGTCGATTTTCGATGATGCCGAAATCGATGGCATCTTTACCGATTTCCCCGATCAGGTTGTTGAATATTTTGCGTTAAGACCACAGCAGGACTAACAGGTTCGATCGACCTTGGCCGAATCTGGAACAGTTTTCATTCATGGGCGTTCCGGTCCGACAGGCAGACGAAATAGACTGTTTCCAATGTGAGCGTTTTCGCACAGCAACAATTGTAGCATGCTGATGGTGACAGGTTTTCAACCAAGGAGGCAAAATTGGCCAAGGTACTGGTTCTTTATTATTCAATGTACGGGCATATCGAAACCATGGCGAATGCCGTGGCCGAAGGCGCACGCGGGGTTGCGGGTACACATGTCGATGTCAAACGTGTGCCCGAAATCATGCCCGAAGATGTCGCCAAGGCAGCCGGTGCAAAACTTGACCAGATTGCGCCGGTTGCGGCGGTGTCCGAACTGCCAGAATATGACGCGATCATCTTTGGCGTGCCGACCCGTTTTGGCAATATGTCGGCCCAGATGCGCAACTTCCTTGATCAGACCGGGGGCCTTTGGGCCAAGGGCGCATTGATTGGCAAGATCGGTTCGGTTTTTGCCTCGACCGGAACCCAGCATGGCGGTCAGGAAACCACCATCACCTCGACCCATACCACTCTTCTGCATCATGGCATGGTCATTGTTGGCGTACCTTACAGCTGTGCGGGGCTGACCAATATGGACGAAATCACCGGCGGGTCGCCTTACGGTGCGACAACGCTGGCCGGGGCGGACGGTTCGCGTCAGCCATCACAGAACGAGCTTGATATTGCCAAATTCCAGGGAAAACACGTTGCAGAGCTGGCAGCCAAGCGGGCCATGCTGGCG
>CBIHMD010000374.1:0-3700 GCA_966210655.1 uncultured Thalassospira sp. | reverse complement strand
TTATATCTTTGCCCTTTTCACGGCAACTGCCGGTACTTCGGGTTATGCCCAATTACTGTTTTCCGGCACGTGGCAACGGGCAAGCGATGCAATTACCGGAACCGGCACTGCGCTTTCGATCGGTACCAGTGTTGCAATGTGGCTATATATCATTGAGCTGGATCGGTACAATCGCATCGCATTTCGTGCCCTGATGGTTTACGCGGTCATTGCCTGCTTCGGTTCCTTTACCGCACTTGGCGATCTTTATATTTACTTTGTCCGCAGTTTTTTCCTGCCGCAAATCGGTGTGTTGCTGGTTCTTTGGGCGTATCTGATCTGTTACGGCTGGGCAAAGCCCGGCATGCAACGGCTCCGACTATATGTTTTGGCGCTGGGCATACCGGCAGCGGCGGCAATCATTCATCTTTTGATGTTGCTGGGTTTTGTCCCTGCCAATGATTTTACACTTAACTGTTATCAGTTGGCGTCACTTGTTCATTTGCTGCTGCTTGGCATTGCGATGGCCTGCCGAACCCATGAACTGGCCAATCAGCGCGTTGTCGCCTATCACAGCAGCACACGCGCCAACCAGCTGGCCGACGAGCAGCGCGAATTTATTACCATGCTCTCACATGAGTTCCGCACACCACTTGCGATTATCCAGCGTGCGGCGGAAATGGTTTCCCTGCATATGCGTAGCGATGCACCAGAGGCCGTGACAAGCCGCATATCAACCATCCGCGGGCACGCATCCCAACTATCCGAACTGGTCAATGTTTTCCTGACCAAGGAAACGCTCGATAGCACCAATTTCCATATCTCGCCCAGACCGACCATTCTGGCCTCGTTTCTGAACGATTTGGTCAAACGGCGCCAACGAGAGACCCCGGATCACGATATCGATTTAAGCAATACGGATTTCACCGTTGCCAGAATCGACCGGACCCTGATTGAACGGGCACTTAGCAACCTGATTGAAAATGCCCGGAAATATGCCCCGAATGCCAGTGTTCGCATCGGCTTTACCCATCGAAGCGACGGCTATGTCTATATTCGTGTTACCGACAACGGGCCGGGAATTTCCCAAAATGATCTGACGATGGTCGCCGAGGCATTTTACCGTGGCAACACATCGGGCAATACCCATGGTGTCGGTCTGGGCCTGCATATCACCAACCGCATCATCAGCGCCCATCGAGGCCGCATGACCGTCAGCGTTGGTGAAAAAGGCGGAACAACCGTTCTGATCCGCCTGCCCTATGATCGCGAACTGACCAACAATAATATCGAAGCCGCCCAAACCAGCGATCTTGATCCGCCAGCCATGCCGGGTTCCGCGAAAGGAAACCCGTCATGATCGGTCAGAACCATATGTACAAACCCGGATTGTTTCATCTGGTGCCGTTGGTATTGGTCATCATGTTGTATGCCTTGCTTACCCCGACACAAGGCAAGACCATGGAAAACGGGCAATTAACGCTTCTTCCGGGAATTTCCGACCCGGTTAACCTGCATGGCCATGTCCTGTGGCTGGAAGACCCGACAAACGACCTGACACTCGATAAAGTCGCAAATATGCCGGTCGGGAATTTCACACCAAGCCCCGGCATTCCAAGCTTTGGCTATACCGGTGACACTGTCTGGTACCGGTTGCAGCTTTCGGTGCCGGATGGATTGCACGAACCCCTGCACCTTGAAATTCAGCCAAGCTATATGAATTTCATCGATGCATATCTGATCAAACAGGGGACATCGCGCCATTTATGGCAAAGCCATATGGGTGATCGCATCCCGGCCAGCCAGCGACCAACACGCAGCAGTCATCATGTTGATCGTTTCCCCCAACTCGAACCGGGGGACTACACGCTTTTCATTCGCACCAAATCAAACAGCACCCAGTTGCTGATAGCCAGAATCTGGCCAACTGATCAGCTTGTTTCCAGTCTGAGCCTACGTGATGCCGGGCTTAGCATCTATTTTGGGATCATCCTGATGCTGGGGATTGTGTATATCCTTCTGGGGGGCCTCGCGCGGGATCGGGCGGTTGCGATATATGGTTTCTGCGTGCTGCTGGTCGGCACACTGGCCTCATCGGTCAACGGTCTTGTCCTGTCGATTGTTCAACCCGAATGGCCTTATGCCAATGATCTGATTGTTGGCGCAACCAACGCACTGGGGGCGGCGGCGACCGTTTTCCTGTGGTTCTACATTCTTGATCTGAACAAGCATAATGCGGTGATCGCACGGATCGTCAAAATATATTGCGGGCTCTCAGTCGCCTATATGTTCACCGCAACCACCGATCTTTATGCCCTCTATGGTGCCTATATCGTGCCCCTGCATGCCGCGGTTCTGACGACATTATGCGGCGTTCTGGCCTATCGGATCATCCGTGCCCCGACAGTATGGATACTTTGGGTCTATTTCGTTGTGATTGCGGTCCCGACGGCGGCTGCCGTCCTTTTGCAGATCACCCATGCCGGATTGATTGCCGCAACCCCCGCCAGACTTGGGCTGCATCAATTCACGTTGCTTTTCCATATGTGTGCCATGGGCCTGATCATGGGGTTTCGCCTGTCAAGGATCGAAAAGGAACGCATCGATGCCATCAAGGTCGCCACGGCGACAACGTCGCTTGTCGGGGAACAGCGCAAACTGATTTCGATGCTGTCCCACGAATTCAGAACACCGCTTGCGGTTATTCAAAGATCGTCTGAAATGCTGTCCTTGCGGTTACGCGATGCCCATATCGATATCACCGACCGTCTGCAACGCATTCAGGATCAGGCTCGAAAACTATCGCGTCTGGTCGATATTTTCCTCAACAAGGACGGCATTGACGACAACGACTTTGCATTGGCGCGCGAACTGGTGCCGGTCAATCGCCTGCTGGCCGATTTCGTATCGAACACATCACGCCCCGATGCCGAAATTACCCTTGAATGTGTCGGAACCGAACATCTGGAAACCTATGTCGATATCACGCTTGTCGGCCTTGCCATCATGAACCTGATCGAAACAGCACGACGATATGCCCACGGCGCGCCCATTCATGTGACGGCACGCCCCAACAGTGACTGGCTTGTGGAAATCGATATCCCGTATCACGGGCAGGATTTGAACAGTGATGAAATCCGCCGCATCAGCGATGCCCTGTTCCGGCGCGAGGTCGGAGCAGCATCGCTGCAAAGCGCACTCGGACTGCACATTTCGCAGCGCATCGTCGATGCGCACGGCGGTTCGATCAAAATGCGCGACAAGGGCACAGACGGTGTCGAACTTTGTCTGTTGCTGCCCTGTGACGAGATCAATGAATCATTCAGCGACTAAATAGCGATCTCAGGCACTTTCAGACACGCCAATGATAACAGCTGAGGATGTAAAGGCATATCCGCGGCCATATGCCGTCCGGATCGGCAATTCTTCGCCAACTTCGCGAAGCACCTTCTGGCGGACACGACGGATTGCCGTATCAAGATTGCGGCAGTTTTCAGCGGTATCGGCCTTGCCCAGTGCCATAACGATTTCCGGGCGCATCAACCAGGCACCGTTGGCTTCGACCAGCAACCGCACAATCGTGCGTTCCGTCGCCGTCAGGGTCGTAGAATTGCCATCGGAATTGCCGAGCGTCCAGTTCAGCATATCAAGCGTCCAGCGACCTTCGCGGGCCAGTGCTTCAGGTTCGGCTTCTGCCTCGTTCTCGCCCTTGGCGACCCGG
>CBIHMD010000373.1:0-3703 GCA_966210655.1 uncultured Thalassospira sp. | reverse complement strand
TTATTATGGTGATGTATTTTTTGAACAGAACTTCGTTATTAAACATTAAAATTAATGTGATATGTGATAAATAACGAGAAAAATACGGACTAATATGTTGGACCTTGTACCAAGATGATGTTTAACATATCCAAATGATCCGGTCCCGCACAGATGGGCAGAATGACCACGAGAAAAAGAATCCCGCAATGACGACACTTGGTCTTGATTTTCCGGTCTTTGAGCCGGGTTGGGTTTGGCTGGTTGGCGCAGGTCCGGGCGACCCCGGTTTGCTGACGCTTCATGCCGTCAATGCCATGCAGCAGGCCGATATTGTTGTCTATGATGCGCTGGTGGATGACCGGATTCTCAATCTTTTGCGCGCCGATGCCAAGCGGGTTTATGCCGGTAAGCGTGGCGGTCGACCATCTTCAAAGCAAACCGATATTTCGTTGCAGCTTGTCGATTATGCCAAACAGGGTTTGCGGGTTTTGCGCCTGAAGGGCGGCGATCCGTTTGTGTTCGGGCGCGGCGGCGAAGAAGGTTTGACACTGGTTGAGCATAACGTGCCGTTCCGCGTTGTGCCGGGGATCACAGCCGGGATCGCCGGTGCGGCCTATGCCGGGATCCCGACGACACATCGCGACTGCAATTCGTCGGTGACCTTTGTCACGGGGCACGGCTCGAGCGGGGAAATACCTGATAATATCAATTGGGCGGCCCTGGCAAAGGGCGCACCGGTTCTGGTGATGTATATGGCAATGAAACATCTGCGCCGTATTTCAGCGGAACTGATGGCAAATGGCCGGTCCGGCGATGAACCGCTTGCGGTGATCAATCAGGCAACGACCCCCAATCAGGGTATTCTGATCACCACCCTTGCCAATGCGGCCGACGATGTTGAAAAGGCCGGGGTCGAACCGCCGGCAGTTTGCATTCTGGGCAAGGTTGTCGATCTGCGCGAACGGTTGAACTGGCTTTCGCCGCAGGATGACGTCAAAGCCGTGCGGCATGTTCCGTTCGAGCAGGTTCTTGAACTGATCACAACTCCTTCCGATCCCGATCCTGCACAGGATTGATTGATCTATATCGTTGTTTGGAAATGATCGGCGCGTCACAATCGGGACAACCGATCAATCCGGATGGATCATGGACGAACAACAGATACTGATCCGCATCATCGAAAGCGGTTGGGCGCAATGCGCCACTGTCCTGCAAGAGGATAGCGGCGTTTTGGCAACCGCATTGATCGCAGGATTGGTCGGAAGTGCGACCCATTGTGTCGGCATGTGCGGGCCATTTGTAATCAGTCAGGTCACGGCGCGCATGGAAAAGCTGCCACTTGAAAATATGAGCGAGTTTCGGCGGTTAACCGGGGCGGCATTATTGCCGTATCAGTTCGGTCGTCTGACGACCTATATCCTGCTTGGCGTTATGGCTGGGTTTTTTGCCGACAGCATTACCACCTTAACCAGAATCTGGTGGTTGGGGCCGGTGCTGCTTTTGTGTGCGGCGGCATTCTTTCTTGTTTTCGGGATCATGGGGCTGGTGCCCCATTTGGGCGAATTGTTCCCGAACCTGATGTCGAAGCAGGGAACGACGGGTCATTGGTGGAATCGTGTGATTGGCGAGCGGATAAAACCGTTATTCGGGGCACCTTTTACCTGGCGCGGTTATTTGCTGGGGTTGATGCTTGGTTTTATCCCTTGCGGGTTGATTTACGGCGCGCTGGTTCTGGCGGCAGCGGGCGGAAATGCACTGAGTGGCGGATTTGTCATGGCGGCATTCGGGCTTGGCACGGTGCCGATGCTGTTTGCCACCGGTGTGATCGGGCAATATGCCGCCGGGCGTTTTCGCAATTTCATGGCGCCAGTCGGCAGGGGACTTATGGTGGTCAATGCCGTCATTCTTGCCGGGCTTGCATTTCATCAGATCGGATAATTTTGCGAAATCGCAATGACGCCATTGTGAGCAGTGGCACAGTTACGGGTCTTGCATGATCGTTTTGCGGATTTATAGTGCGCGCAAGACAATGGATTATTTTCCGGTTGATTGCGGCCTGCCCGCGATCCCGGACCAAAAGGACAGGTAACGGCGTGAGCAAGAAAACACTTGTGATCATTCTGGCGATTGCGCTGGTTCTCGGTATCGGATTGACCTATCGCCTGATGATGATGGGGTCGGAAACCGGAACCTCGAGTTCGGGGACTGCGACAATTGGCGGTCCGTTCGAACTGGTGGACCAGAACGGTCAGACCCGCACTGAACAGGATTTCCGCGGGAAATATATGCTGATCTATTTCGGCTATACCTATTGCCCGGATGTGTGCCCGACCGAATTGCAGGTCATGGGCAATGCACTTGATACGCTTGATCCCGAAATCGCCAAGGAAGTGACGCCGGTCTTTATTTCGGTTGATCCGGAACGCGATACGGTTGACGCGATTGCGGCCTATGTTCCGCATTTCCATGAACGTATGGTCGGTTTGACCGGAACGCTTGAACAAACCACGGCGGCGGCCAAGACTTTCCGGGTTTATTACGCCAAGGCATATGCCGAGGGGGAATCGAAGGATTCGGACGCCTATCTGATGGATCATTCGTCATTTGTGTATCTGATGGGCCGGGACGGATCGTTCATCCGTCATTTCAATTACGGAACGGCCCCCGAAGATATGGCAAAGGGCATTGCCGAAGTCGTCAAAAAGAACGGCTGATCGCAGAGGATCTGTTGTGATTGGGCCGGACGGCAATCAGGGAAACCGGGATATGGGATCAACCGCAGTGCAGCTTCCGGGGCTGGTGATTGCCGCGCCATCGTCAAACAGCGGCAAGACGGTTCTTACCCTTGGGCTTTTGCGGGCGCTTGCCAATCGCGGTGTGACGGTTGCTGCGGCCAAAACCGGCCCGGATTATATCGATCCGGCTTTTCAAGCGGCGGCATGTCGGCAAAGTTGTATCAATCTTGATCCGTGGGCCATGTCGCCCAACCTGATTGAGACACTTGCCCGACGTCAGGCCAGAGATAAATCGGTTCTTCTGTGTGAAGGTGTGATGGGCCTGTTTGACGGTGCGGCGGATGGCACCGGATCGACGGCCGATCTTGCAGCGATGATGAACTGGCCGGTTGTTCTGGTGATTGACGTCAAGGGACAGTCGGCGTCGGCCGCCGCCGTGATTGCCGGGTTTGCGGGTTTTCGTGATGACGTCAAAATCGCCGCGGTTATTCTGAACCGCGTTGGCAGCGTGCGCCACCGGGCGATGATTGAAGACACATGCCATCGACACCTGCCCGATATCCCGGTCATCGGGGCGGTTCGGCGCAGTGACGATCTGGTTTTGCCTGAACGCCATCTTGGCCTTGTGCAGGCAGGCGAGCATGAAACGCTTGATGCGTTTCTTGATCAGGCAGCGACTATCATTGCCGAAGATGTCGATCTTGATCGATTGATGGGGTTGGTGGCGGGGCAAGAATGCGCAGGGAGTTCGGGCAATAACGAGAAAGCTGTTCGCTGTATCGCGCCATTAGGGCAGCATATTGCCGTTGCACGGGATATGGCATTTGCATTCACCTACCCGCATCTTCTGGAAGACTGGTGCAGGCAGGGGGCTGAGCTGTCGTTCTTTTCACCGCTTGCCGATGAAGTCCCGGATATGAAGGCGGATGCGGTGTATCTGCCGGGCGGCTATCCCGAACTGCATGGCGAAACATTGGCGTGCGCAA
>CBIHMD010000372.1:0-3723 GCA_966210655.1 uncultured Thalassospira sp. | reverse complement strand
GACTTTGCCTTGTCGATGATCGCGCCCATCGGGCTTCCTCCGTTACGGTTTGATTTTTCTGGAAATTTTCTGGAACAGAGCCTAGGCGATTTCAGGCAGTTCAACAATGTCATAGCTGTGGGTAATGGTCATCCCCCGCACCGGATCATGCATTGTCATTTTAAACGAACGCGCCGGACGCACCCCGCCCTTCGCCCCGAAAGTACCACACAGCATCACAGCGACCTTACCATTGGCACTTGCCGCCTTAAGCCCCGATCCTGCGATCAGATCGGAAAGCGGACGGATCGATGCAATCGTGCCTTCCTGATATGGAACCCATTCATCACTATCGCCTTCACCGATCCAGGATTTCAGTTCGATCTGTTCCAGATGATCGGCAACATCGTCAAACTTCCAGATCGTATCCGCGACCGGCTTGGCGCAAATCTGTTTTGACAGTGCAACCGAATGGGCTTCAAGTTCCCGGTCGGTATGATCCGATGCCAGCCCAAGATAAAGAACGCTATCCTTTGAAATCACCAGCGGCTCGACCTCGCCCGATGTGCCTTTGCCAACCACCTCAATCACCGGGGCTTGGGTCAGCATGCCAAACGATGTCCGGTAATAAAGCGGCACGGTCGATGGCGGTTTGACCCCGATAGCGGCCAACTCATCAATGTGATGCTGGATCGCCTTGGCATCGCGCCCCGTCCATCCGGCAACCGTGCAATGGCCGATTTCAAAGCTGACGACATTGCCATCAAGAGTAAAATTCATCTGCATTTGCGTTATCCTAATTCTGATTTTTACGAATTTTGCGCGCATTGGGCGATTGCGGACCGATTTCCCGGTCCGCCCCGAAGGCACAAAAGATCAAGACGTGATCCGCTCCGTCGCGCGTGGTTGTTCTGTGGTTATGCCTGCCAGATCAAAGAATATCGGGCAGGAACAGGGCGACGGATGGCATCGCAACAAGCAGGGCAATCATGGCAAGCATCACCAGAACAAACGGGATGGTACCCAGCATCACTTCGGACAATCGGCCCGATTTGCGCGCGCCCTGCACGACGTAAAGATTAAGTCCGACAGGCGGTGTGATCAGAGCCATCTCGATCAGGACAATCAAAAGAATGCCAAACCAGACTTTATCGAAGCCCATACCGGTCATGATCGGCACGATGATCGGAATGGTCGCCACCATCAGCGACAGGGTTTCAATGAAGAAACCAAGCACGATGTAAAGCAGGATCACGACCATCAATGTTCCCATCGGCGACAGATTCAAACCGGTCAGAAGGTCCTTGAGCTCCTGCCCCATACCTGCGGCGGTCAGGGTAAAGTTCAGGAAATAAGCCCCGATAATCACCAGCATGATCATCGCAGTGATCCGAACCGTGCCATACAGGCAGCGTTCCATCATTTCGCGCGAAACACCGCGATTGAATGCCGCAATCAGCATCGCAATCGCCACACCGACAGCAGCCGATTCCGTCGGAGTGGCCCAGCCGGCATAGATCGACCCGATCACCACAAGGAACAGAACCACAATCGGTAAAAGATGCCGCAAACTGCCAATGCGTTCCGACCAGGTGAATGAACGGCTTGTCCCGCCAAGGGTCGGTTTGATCTTGCACAGGATCGCCGTCACCATCATGAAGGCCACCGCCATCAGAAGCCCCGGGATCAATCCGGCAAGGAAAAGACGCGGGATCGATGTTTCGGTCAGGAAGCCATAGACGATCAGGTTGATCGATGGCGGGATCATGATGCCAAGCGTCCCGCCCGCGGCAATCGCGCCGGAAAACAGTTTCGGATCATAGCCAAGCTTCTCGGCCTGCGGCATGGCAACGGTTGCAACCGTTGCCGCCGTCGCGACAGACGACCCCGACGTTGCCGAAAACATCGTTGCCGTGCCGATATTGGCGTGGATCAACCCGCCCGGAAGCCACGAAAACCATTTATCAAGGGCTTCATAAGTGCGTTCGGCAATCCCACCACGCACCAGAATTTCCCCCAGCAGCACAAAGAACGGAATCGCAATCAAGGTCGATGAATTCGACGATGACCAGACCACCTGCCCAAGCCCACGCAAAAGCGGGAACGGTGAAAACAGCTGATCGACCCCGAACCCAAGAAGGAACAGCACAATCCCGACCGGAATGGATAGGGCCAATAGCCCCAGAAGCGATGCAGTAACGGTAAAAATCATGCTTCCAACTCCAGTTCGGAGCGTGCACCGACAAGCGCATCTGCCTGTTCAAGGTTTCGCTTGACCAGAAGCGACAGCGTCAGGATCACCAGAATGCTTGAACACACGGCAAACCATATCCAGCCAGAAAGCCAGATCGATTGCGGTATCCATAACGGTGTTTCAAGCGGGGTATTGGCACGTGATCCGCGTTCAATCGTCTTTTGCAGAACCGGCCAGCTTTGAACGGCAATAATGATCGATGTTCCCGCAAGAGCAACAATCGCAAGAAGATCAAGCATCGCCTTGCCGCGCTGTTGCAGGCGCAAACGGATAAGGTCAATACGTACATGCGCCAGTTCCGTAAGGGCATAGGACATGCCCCAACTGGCAACACCGGCCATCACATATCCCGAGATTTCGTCCGCTCCCCCAAAGGAAATGCCGACTTCACGCAAAAGAATGTCTGCGATGATCAGGATCACGCAGCCTGTCAGAACAAGTCCGACAAGCAGCGCAATCACACGGTTAATGCGGCGGATAGCCGCAATCAATGAGGTAGTCACGGTTGCGGCCTCCTCCGGCTGGGTTACTGCTTAGCTCAGAGGTACGGTAACACCGACGGTTTTACCAACCGTTTCGTTCCAGCGCGTAACCCAACCAGCACCGGCGCGTTCGGCCCATTCCGGTAAAACGACGGTCGTCAGGATTTCCTTGGCTTTGGCAAGATCGGCATCGGATGCCTCAACCAATGTCATGCTGGCCGGATCACCCGCCGGGCAGGTTCCATTCCCGGTCAAACACGCGATATCGGCTTCAAGCGCACCTGCGGCCGCAGCCCATGCCGGGGCTTCGAATTTGGAATTGACTTCGTCTGTAATCAGTTTCTGCATTTCCGGCGACAGGCTGTTCCACTTGTCGAAATTCATCGCTGTTACAACCGGGTCCCAGCCGCCAAGCGGAATGGTCATCAGGTGGTCGGAAACTTCCCACCAACCCGCACTGTATCCCGAACCGGCACCGGTAACGGCACAATCAATCACACCGCGTTCAAGCGCGCCCGGTACTTCGGAAAATGCAACATTGACGCCATTGGCACCCAATGCCTCAAGGAACTTGGTCGTCATGCGGCCTGAACCACGAACCTTTTTGCCTTTAAGGTCTTCAAGCGACGTAATGTCCCCCTTACAGAAAACGACCTGCGGCGGATAGGGCGCAATCGCCAGAACCTTGGCATTGAAACGCTCCTTGAAGATATCCTCGACCATCGGACGGGCAGCTTCGACCATCGCCTTTGCTTCTTCGGCGGTATTGGCAACCAACGGCACGTCAAGACCTTCAAGTTCAGGGGCATCGCCAACCGCATAATCCGCGACCGTCATGCCAACATCGAAAACGCCGTCATTCAGAATACGGAAAACGTCACCGCCGCCGATCCCCATCTGGTCATGCGTGGTCATCTGGACATTGATATCGCCGTTCGATGCGGCGGGCAGTTCTTCGGTCCAGAACGGCGTTTCAAACTGCTTGTTCAGCGGCAGGCTGCTCCAGCT
>CBIHMD010000371.1:0-3725 GCA_966210655.1 uncultured Thalassospira sp. | reverse complement strand
TCTGCTTCTGGCAATGATCAGGCGCGATAGCCGATGCGCAGATTGCCCCATTGTTCGCCATTCACAACAATCGGGATGTCGCATTCCTTCATGAACACGACTTCCGATCCCATGTCGCGGAAATAGGTCTGCAACAGTTTGGGTTTGGTATTGCGTGCGGCCATCAGGCCCGCCCGGTCGTCAAAGATACGGCGGTTGCGGCAATTGCCCATGTTCCATGCCGGTTCACCGGGGCGCTGTGGCTGGCTGTAGACCTTGTTATGGGTCGGCAGGAAGCCGTTGATATCCACCCCGGCGGCAAAGACAATATGTTTGTCCTTTTGCAGGATTTCTTCCTGCAAGGGGGTGAAATGCCGGTCTGTGAACGGGATATAGGGCGTCATGAACTGTATCGGGTCGGTGCCGTCAATCGGTTCATAGCGGGGGCGGAACAGATCTTCTTTTCTGATCTCGCCATTGCGGATGCCGTTTTCCAGTACCTTTGCCAGTTGGGCCGCCAATGGTGCGCCCAGTTCGGCGATCTTGTTGTCGTGATCGCGGGTTTTTTGCAAAAGCCCCATGATCGTGCGGTTGGCTTCTTCGTCCAGTTCGGTGAACTGGACATGCGATCCCAGATTTGAAACCGCCTTCAGGATGCCGTGCAAACGGGTGCTGCCATCAAGCAGGATCGAAACCGGTTTGCCATTGTCCTGATCGCTGGCCTTGATGCGGGCCAGAAGACCGGCCACCGACATATCGGCGGTAACGCCCTTGCGTTTGTCGCCATTGCCGAAATCCATTTCGATATCAACGGCAATCGGAACGCGTTCCTGATTGCGGCGGTTGCTGGTGTCTGCCGAACGCAGAACAACGCGGAACCGGTTTTCCATCTCGTTGATATCCTTGCGGATATTCGATGCCAGAATGCGCAGGTTTTCGGATGTCTTGCTGGCGTTGTGTGATCTTTCGCTGGCCAGTGCGATGTCGCTGGAAATGCCCTGCATGTGGGTGGACACTTCCTGGGCGCTGGTTGAAATCTCGCTGATGGCGGCGGTTTGCTGCTGAACCGATGAGGCGATATCCGATGACAACTGGCTGACTTCGTCAATCGCGCCGCCAATGCCCTCGATCGCGCCGACCGCCTCGGATGTGGCGTTCTGAATGGCGGTGATCTGGGCGTTGATATCGGAAATGGCCTTTTCGGTTTGCGATGCGAGGTTCTTGACCTCGTTTGCCACAACCGCAAAGCCCTTGCCGGCATCGCCTGCGCGGGCGGCCTCGATGGTTGCGTTGAGCGCCAGCATCTTTGTCTGATCGGAAATGCGTTTGACGATATCGACGACCTTGCCGATCTCGCTTGCGGTGTCTGACAGGCTGTTCATCGTGACCGATGTTTCCTGTGCGCGGGTCACGGCCTGACTGGCGATATCGTTGGTTTTGTGGATGCGATCCGCAATTTCCTCGCTTGATGCCTGCAATTCCTCGGTCGCGGAGGCAACGGTGGACACATTGTTGCTGGCAATGGCGGTGGTCGATGTGATCCGTTCGACCAGTTCCGACAGATCATGCGCATCGGATGCCATGATTTGCGCCACGTCATTGGTGCGACCGGCCTGAAAACCGACTTCGGCGATCATGTTATCGGTTTCGCGTTCGATGATTTCCGACATCGACTGGATTTCCGATGCCGAACGGCCCTGTGCGGATTTACGTTCCGCCTTGGCCATCAGGCAGGCCATATCCCCCATCAGCACCGAACGGCAGGCATCCAGCACGCCGGGATCGCGTCTGCCGCGTCCCTCGGAGGCCGCCAGTCGGGCAAAATTTTCGATTGTGTTGTGGTAGGCCTGAACGATGCGGCTTGCCGGGGTGCCGACAATGGCATCGGCCAGAATGTGATCGGCAAAGCAGGCATCAAAATCCGATCCGCTGCTGGCAGCCATCAATGTGCGCAGGCGTTTTGCCAGTGCGCTGACATGGGCTTTCGGATCGAGCGGATTGCGGCTGTTCTGACCTGTGCCAAACAGCTCGGCCAGAAGGCTTTCGGCGAGCTTGTCGGCATGTTTGTCAAAAATCTCGCGCGCGGCGTTTGCACGCGTAAAAATTGTATTTTCCGGTGATGCAGACGCGTGATTCATAAAAACGTCTCTCCCTATTTCCCCTTCGGCACATCAGGCCGCACAGGCTTCGATTTTTCGATTTTTTACCTGTTGATTAAAGTGATGTTACCACCGCAGGGTAGGTATACAGATATCATACTTTAGGTTGATACAAGAAAGAGGCCCGTCAAGGTTGACGGGCCAAGTTTGCCCAAGTTTTTCACCGGGGCCACGGTTCGCTGGAACAGGAACTAAGCGAGACGTTCGGGCAGCGGCCCCGTCTATCGGCCCAAAAGGCCGCGGGTCACGACCTGCGCCTGTATTTCGGCCGCCCCTTCGAAAATGTTCAGGATGCGGGCATCGCACAGGACGCGGCTGATCTGGTATTCAAGGGCGTAGCCATTGCCGCCATGGATCTGAAGCGCGTTATCGGCGTTCGACCATGCAACACGTGCGCCCAGAAGCTTTGCCATGCCCGCCTCGATATCGCAGCGGATATCCTGATCTTTCTCGATGGCGGAAAAATAGGTCAACTGACGGGCGATCATGGTTTCAACCACCATCCAGGCGATTTTGCCGTAAACTCGCGGGAAGCTGTAAAGCGGATTGGAAAACTGGATGCGGTCCTGCGCATAGCGCATCCCGATTTCAAGCGCGTTCTGGGCAACGCCAACGGCACGTGCGGCGGTCTGGATGCGGGCCGATTCAAAGGTTGCCATCAATTGTTTGAAGCCCTGACCTTCATCGCCGCCCAGAAGGTTTTCCGCAGGGACTTCGAAGCCATCAAAGGACAGCTCGTATTCCTTCATGCCGCGATAGCCAAGCACCTCGATCTCGCCGCCGCTCATGCCCTTGGCCGGGAACGGATCATTTTCCGTGCCGCGTGGCTTTTCGGCAAGCAGCATGGAAAGCCCGCGATACCCGGTTTCATCGGGGTTGGTGCGCGCCAGAAGCGTCATCAGGTCAGACCGGGCGGCATGGGTGATCCATGTTTTATTTCCGGTGACCTTATAGATATCGCCATCCTTGATCGCACGCGTGCGCAGGTGGGCCAGATCCGATCCGTTATTGGGTTCGGTAAACACCGCGGTTGGCAGGATTTCACCCGATGCCAGTTTCGGCAGGTAATGTTGCTTTTGCGCGTCGGTTCCGCCAAGGCGGATCAGTTCGGCGGCAATTTCGGACCGGGTGCCGAGCGAGCCGACCCCGATATAGCCGCGCGAGAGTTCCTCGGTCACGACGCACATCGCGGTTTTGCCCATGCCAAGTCCGCCGAATTCTTCGGGGATGGTCAGGCCGAAAACGCCCAGTTCGGACATCTCGTTGACGATTTCAATCGGGATCAGTTCGTCGCGTTCGTGCCAGCCATGGGCGTGCGGGCTGACCTTTTCGTCGACAAAGCGCCGGAACTGATCGCGCACCATATCAAGGGTTTCGTCTTCAAGCCCGGTTTCACCAAACCGGCCTGTATCAAGGCTGTCCTTGATCTGGTCGGCAATCGCGCGCCGGGTGGCGTCGCTGTTGCCCATGGCTGATAAGGTCGTGACTGCGCGGCTGCCGCCAAAGGCCGCAATCGTATCGCCGGGAACGCCACGTGTTGAAAGGCGGATAAACTCGCCCTGCGACATTGGAATGCCGCCCTGTATC
>CBIHMD010000370.1:0-3725 GCA_966210655.1 uncultured Thalassospira sp. | reverse complement strand
ACAATGAATCTCTAATATCTGATGACGAGTGTATAAATATTGATGATTTGAATTATGAATAAATGAACAGGACGGCCGAGGATGATAGATCACCCCCGGCACCCCCAGTTGTGAGGACCAGATTATTTCTGGGCCGCACTCCATTCCGCGATCAGATCGTCGTATTTGACGGTCTCACCCTGCGGTTTTTCGTTATCAAGTTTCGGCTTCGGAGCACCGGGCTGGTCGAACCAGTACTGGGCATCCTGTTCCTCGTTCAGTTTAGGTGCGCATTCACCACCGATGCCTGCACGTTCAAGACGTTCCAGAACACGGTCCATGGCCGTTGCAAGGTTATCCATGGCTTCCTGCGGTGTCCGTTCGCCGGTTACAGCTTCGGCAACGTTTTGCCACCAGAGCTGAGCCAGTTTCGGGTAATCCGGAACGTTGGTACCGGTCGGCGACCACTGGACGCGGGCCGGGGAGCGATAGAATTCAACCAGACCGCCCCAGTTCGGTGCGATGTCACTCATGGCCTGGGTATCCAGGTCAGACTGACGGATCGGTGTCAGACCGGTCAGGGTCTTTTTCAGCGAGGTTGTTTTCGAAGTCACGAACTGTGCATACAGCCATGCTGCCTGACGGCGTTCCGGCGGGGTGGACTTCATCAAGGTCCAGGAACCCACGTCCTGATAACCAAGCTTCATGCCTTCTTCCCAGTACGGGCCGTGCGGCGAAGGTGCCATACGCCATTTCGGCGTCCCATCTTCGTTCACAACCGGGGTGCCTTTTTTCGCCATATCGGCGGTGAAGGCGGTGTACCAGAAGATCTGCTGTGCGATCTGACCCTGTGCCGGAACCGGGCCGGCTTCGCCAAAGGTCATGCCAGCTGCTTCTGGCGGGGCATAGGCTTTGAGCCAGTCAATGTATTTAGTTAGAGCGTAAACAGCCGCCGGGCCGTTTGCCGCACCACCACGGGTGACGCTGGAACCTGCAGGTGCGCAGCCTTCAACGCGGATACCCCATTCATCAACCGGAAGACCGTTCGGGATGCCCTTGTCGCCAGCGCCAGCCATCGAAAGCCATGCGTCGGTGAAGCGCCAACCCAACGACGGGTCTTTTTTGCCGTAGTCCATGTGGCCATAGACTTTTTTACCGTCGATTTCTTTCACGTCATTGGTGAAGAATTCGGCGATGTCTTCGTATGCCGACCAGTTGACCGGAACACCCAGGTCATAGCCGTATTTGTCCTTGAACTGCTTTTGCAGGTCTTCACGCTGGAACCAGTCATAACGGAACCAGTAAAGGTTCGCGAACTGCTGGTCGGGAAGCTGGTAAAGTTTGCCATCCGGACCAGTGGTGAAGGACAGGCCGATGAAGTCTTCAAGGTCGAGTGTCGGCGAGGTAACGTCCTTGCCTTCGCCTGCCATGAAGTCAGTCAGCGGAACGACCGCATCGTAACGCGAATGCGTACCGATCAGGTCGGAGTCGTTGATGTAGGCGTCATAAATGTTACGACCGGACTGCATTTGGGTCTGCAGTTTTTCGATCACGTCGCCTTCACCGATCAGGTCATGGGTCAGCTTGATCCCGGTGATTTCCGAGAAGGCTTTGGCCAGAACCTATGATTCATATTCGTGCGTGGTGATGGTTTCGGACACCACGTTGATTTCCATGCCGCGGAACGGCTCGGCTGCCTTGATGAACCATTCAAGTTCGGCCATCTGGGCATCTTTATCAAGGCTCGACGGTTGGAATTCGCTATCGATCCATTTTTTTGCCGCGTCGGTGTACTGGTCTGCTGCTGCCGGATTGGCAAATACCGCAAGACCGAGTGCGACCGCAACTGCACTGCCTTTGATAATGGCAGAGGAGCCTTTGGCTTTGACGATCATGTCGTTCCTCCCTGGTTGTCTTCCATTGCACTTCCGGAAAAATCCGGTTCACCGATGACGGGGGAAGACATTACCCGCCGCGATGAATGACGACAGGAACGGCACCGTTGCAGGACACGGTGCCGTTCTGGATTGTTCAGCCCCAGCGCATCACGATGATGAGCCAGAAAAGGGCAACGATTGATGCGATCCAGATGGCGGCATCGCTAAATGCCATAAAGCCAAGATGGATATAGGCCGCACCAAGCAAACTGATGAAAAGGCGATCCCCGCGGGTTGTCGTCAGGGGCAAAAAACCCCGCCGCGGAACAGTCGGTGAGACTGCCTGCCATATTCCCATTCCGATCAGCATCAGGATGATGCAAGAAAAGAACACGGCGGTAATCGGGGTCCAGGCCATCCAAGTCATTGTTTTATTCCTTCCTGTTTTCCGATTACACGCGACCCATCGCGAAGCCCTTGGCGATGTAGTTGCGAACGAACCAGATCACCAACGCGCCAGGCACGATTGTCAGAACACCCGCAGCCGCCAGAACACCCCAATCAAGCCCCGATGCCGAAACGGTACGGGTCATGGTGGCCACGATCGGTTTGGCATCGACCGATGTCAGGGTGCGGGCCAGCAACAGTTCAACCCAGCTGAACATGAAGCAGAAGAAGGCCGTTACACCGATACCCGAACGGATCAGCGGAATGAAGATCGTGGTGAAGAAGCGCGGGAAGGAATAGCCGTCTATATAGGCGGTTTCGTCGATTTCCTTTGGAATGCCCGACATGAAACCTTCGAGGATCCAGACAGCCAGTGGCACGTTGAACAGGCAATGTGCAAGTGCCACAGCGATATGGGTGTCAAACAGGCCGACACTTGAATAAAGCTGGAAAAACGGCAGCAGGAACACGGCAGGCGGTGCCATACGGTTGGTCAGAAGCCAGAAGAACAGATGCTTGTCACCGGTGAAGTTATATCGGGAAAAAGCATATGCCGCGGGCAGGGCAACCAGAAGCGAGATCACGACGTTGATCCCGACATAGATCATCGAGTTGATATAGCCTGAATACCATGCCGGATCGGTCAGGATGGTCGCATAGTTTGCCAGTGTCGGATTATCCGGGAACAGGGTCATTGCGCCCAGGATTTCCGAATTGGTCTTGATCGACATGTTGAACAGCCAATAGATCGGCAGCAACAGGAACACGATATAAAGAAGAAGTGCGATATGACGTTTCTGGAACCGCATTTTATTGTTCCTCCCGCTTTCCGGCGTTCATCACGACGGTATAAAAAACCCAGCAAACCAGCAGAATGATCAGGAAGTAGATCAGCGAGAATGCCGCCGCCGGACCAAGGTCGAACTGACCCACAGCAATCGTGACCAGAAACTGGCTAAGGAATGTGGTGGCCGTACCCGGTCCGCCGCCCGTGAGCACGAAGGGTTCGGTATAGATCATGAAACTGTCCATAAATCGCAGCAGGACACCGATCACGAGGACCGACTGCATCTTCGGAAGCTGGATAAACCGGAACACGGCCCAGTTTGATGCACCGTCGATCTTTGCGGCTTGATAATAGGCATCCGGAATCGACCGAAGACCGGCATAGCACAGCAGGACAATCAGACTGGTCCAGTGCCACACATCCATGACAAGGACGGTAACCCATGCATCCATCGGGTTCTGGCTGTAGTTATAATCCATCCCGATCAGGTTCAGGACATATCCGCCAAGGCCGATATCCACGCGACCGAAAATCTGCCAGATGGTTCCAACCACGTTCCATGGAATAAGCAACGGCAAAGCCAGAAGAACCATGCAGGCCGAAACACCCCAGCCTTTGCGTGGTAGAGTCAATGC
>CBIHMD010000369.1:0-3725 GCA_966210655.1 uncultured Thalassospira sp. | reverse complement strand
ATGCATTAGGGCAGTAGACGCTAATCCCCTCAATCGATAGGATCGCCTGAAAAAAATTCCTCATACTATTGATTGAGCCCCATGCAATTCCTTAGTCTTTTGCGTCAGGCACCCTGCCCTTTGGCATTCGGGGCGCTTCATAGTTTCGGCTCGTCATTTGGCCAGACCTTTCTGGTCGCCCTTTTCGTTCCGTTCATCGGCGCCAGCCTTGCGATCAATGAAACCGAATTTGCCAATATCTATGCTGGCATCACCATCGCAAGCGCGCTGTGCCTGCCTTTCATCGGACGATTGATCGACCGGGTCGATATGCTGCGCTATAGCCTGGCAACCATGATTTTACTGACCATCGGCTGCCTTGCGATTGCCACCGCACAATCGGTCTGGATGCTGATTGCGGCCCTGTTCATTCTTCGTCTGGCCGGGCAGGGATTGATGAGCCATGTCAGCATGACCAGCATTGCGCGTTATTTTGATCGCAGCCGCGGTCGTGCCCTTGCCATTGCAAGTTTCGGCTTCCCGATGGCTGAGGCAATCATGCCCGTCACCCTGCTGGCACTTATCGCCGGATTTGGCTGGCGGGCGACCTATGCCGGGGCGGGTATTTTTATCGTGGTGATCCTCATGCCGATTGCGATCCTGCTGATCCGCGACAATGCGAAATTCCGCGAGGCACCGGGCAGAATGGAAAACAACGGCAAAACTGCCAGTGCGGATCACGAAACCGCCGGGGACGCATCCCCCGCAAGCAGCCATCCACGCCTGTTCCGGTCACGCTATATCTGGTTCTGCATGCCGATGCTGGCCGCCCCGCCGTTGGTGATGACGGCCCTGTTTTTCCATCAGGGATCGATTTCAGCCAGCAAAGACATCGAACTTGCATGGTTTGCCGCAGGCTTTACGGTTTTCGCCATCACATCGGTGATCGGGGCGTTTGGCAGCGGACCGCTGATTGACAATCATACGGCCCGAAAGTTGTTCCCCTATCACCTGATCCCGGCCATCGGGGCGGTATCGTTGCTGGCGATCACCGAAACACCAGTCATGATCCCGGTTTATATGGGGATGCTGGGCATCACCACTGGCTTTGCCACAACATTGCGCACCGCAATCATCCCGGAACTGGTGCCGCTTGATGAAATCGGTGCGGTTCGTAGCACTTTGACCGCAGTCATGGTTCTGGCATCGGCGATTGGCCCGGCAATTTACGGCTGGATGTTTGCTGCCGATATCGATATCGACACGACGCTTTGGATCACCATCGTCGCAATGGCGGTTGTTTCGGTGATGTCATGGATGTCGGAACGACCGGGCTTCTATATCCCGCCCGGTGTTGCCCGCCAAACTGGTGAATAAATCAGCGGGATTTCAAAGTCGGGAATCGACGGTAAGACAAAAAAATGGCCCGGAGCTCAAAAGAGCCCGGGCCACTCGGGAAAACAGCGTCGTCTAGGGAGGAAGACGCTAGAAAAAACGCGGTAGTCCATCGCGGGAGCGTCGTTTGGGGAGGAAGATCAAACGTCGCTCGACCGCGAGGTCGTCAGTTAGGCAGCACCGCCAACGGTGCCAGCCGGATGCTTGATGTCGGCAGACTTGTCAGAGCCTTTGAACAGGCTGCGGAACAGGCTGCCGATATATTCAGCGCGGAGCTGTTGGCCTTTGCGCACGCCAGCTTCAATCTCGCTGGTTTTGATGTTCAGCTTGGTGATGTCAGCATAAGTGGTCATGGCAGACCTCCTTTAAGAATTTGGTTCATTGCGACAACGTGTCGCGTTTGATGAACCCAATCTAATTTCCTTTACGGCAGAAGAGAATTACCTCAATATGCACATTACTTGTGAACATGCGTCATAAATAGGAAATACGCCGATGGATCGCGCCGCAGAAATGGAAATCTTCGTCCATGCCGTTGAAGAAGGCAGCTTTTCAGCTGCTGCACGGACCATGCGTCTGTCACCTTCGGCGGTTTCGAAATACATTTCGCGCCTTGAAGACAGACTTGGCGCGCGTCTTTTGTTGCGCACCACCCGCCAGCTTAGCCTGACCGAAGAAGGTCGGGCCTTTTACGAGCGCGCCCGCACGATCCTAAACGAGATCGAGGAAGCCGAAGAAGTCGTCACCCAGCTTTATGCCGCCCCGCGCGGAACGCTTCGCATCAATGCTTCAGTGGCGTTTACCAAGTATCAGGTCGTGCCGCTGATTCCGGAATTTCTGGCGCGTTATCCCGATGTCCGCATTGAGTTGACGCTCGATGATAAATTCACCGATCTGGTCAACGATGGTTACGATCTGGCGATTCGCCTGTCAGCCCTTGAAGATTCATCGCTGATCGCGCGGAAATATGCCGTCAATCGCCGCATGATCGTCGCATCGCCGGAATATCTGGAAAAGAACGGTATCCCGCGAAAGCCACAGGAACTTGAAAACCACGACTGTCTGCATCTGTCATCACGCGAAAGCTTTAACGACTGGCACTTCGACACGCCCGAAGGCCATGTTTCATTCCGCGCACAGGGCAGCTTTTCCGCCAATGACGGCGACGCATTGCACGAAGCTGTGGTCGCGGGCCTCGGCATGGCGCGACTGGCGGAGTACCTTGTGCATGAGGATATCCGTGCGGGTCGACTGACGCCGGTTCTGACGGAATATGTTCACGATCTGGCGTGGATTTCGGCGGTGTATCCGCATAAACGCCACCTGTCGCCAAAGGTTCGTGCCTTTGTGGACTTTCTGGCCGAAAAATTCACCCCGATTCCGCCATGGGAACTGGGCCTGCGCGATGCGCGTTCGGTGCGCAAGGCACCGGATGGAAGCCCGCAAGGCCAGCCTGTCAGCACCGCAGCAAAGGCAACTTCCGCAAGCTAAAGTCTTCAGGCAATCCGATGTCGAATATCATCCGGCCTGGCGGCAAAACGATATTCCGACGAGGCACTAAGATCATCAAGAATGCGGGTTTCGCCAGTTCGAGCGAACCCGCATTTTTCATAAAAGCGATGTCCGGCTTCAAATCGTGTATCGGTCCAGAGGACAAGGTCGGTGCAATCGGGATGGGTTTGCCCCAGCCAATCAAGAGCCGTCTTCACCATACGTTGGGCGATGCCATTTCCGCGGATGGCGCGATCCAGATAGACCTTGTGCAATTCCGCCTGTTTTTGCGCCGGATCGTATTTGATGCCAAGGCATCCCAAAACACGCAGATCCTCCTCGACCACCCAGATACAGCCATTCTCGGCGGTGAAATCGTCAGCAATGGCATCAAGTTCGGGAAATTCGCCCGCACGATCAAAGATGCAACCGGGATAGTCGGCAAAGACAGCCGCAATCAGGGTTGCGATCTGGTTGCCATCCCGGTTGGTGGCTTTGCGAATATCGAATACCATTTCCATGGACCTAGCCCTGTAAGACAACGCCCTCGGCAAGCTTGTCATAGCCTCGCAAAACGGCATCAGTATCCATCACCGCCTTGCCCGGCCGCTGGATACGGGTCGGGCGCAATGCGCCGGCACCGCATGCAATCGTCAGATGATCGTCAAGGATGGTGCCCGCCGGACCGGTCTGGTCGGTGACGATGGCGGCCTGTACCTTGATGCGTTCCTTGCCGAATTCGAAATAGGCACCCGGCCATGGGGTAAAAGCACGGATTTTGCGTTCAAGTGCGGCGGCATCATCGGTGAAATCAAGCTTGGCCTCGGATTTTTCAAGCTTGGCAGCATAGGTCACCCCGT
>CBIHMD010000368.1:0-3726 GCA_966210655.1 uncultured Thalassospira sp. | reverse complement strand
TTTTGCGCGGAACCTATCACGAACACCGCCCGGTTTATAGCGATAAGGCAAGAATATTGACACCTCGATGATCGAGGTATAACGTTCGGCCGTCAAACCAGCCAGAAACGCCGACATGAAACAGATAGTCGATTACACCGACCGATCATACTGGCAAGGCACGATCAAAATGTCCTTGTCGAAGTTTTTCGTGCTTTGCGTTTTGCATCGCAAGCCGATGCACGGTTACGAGGTCGTTCAGGCCGTCGAAAAAACCACCAATGGCTGCTGTTCACCATCAGAAGGAACCGTCTATCCGGTTTTGAACGAATTCGAGGCAGGTGGATATCTGACATCTCACCCCGAAGTCGTTCAGGGCCGACAGCGCAAGGTTTATGAATTGACAGACAAGGGACGCGATGCATTCCGGGTCGCGACCGACGCATGGATGGATGTAACCCGCCATATCCTTGCCAGCCGGGACGCTGTCCAAACCGGCACCGCATCGGCAACCTCCCCCATCTCCCCGCAACAGGGAAAGGCATGCTGTGAGTAGCTCATTTTCCAGATCATCATACCTCGATGATCGAGGTATTCTCTCATGACCGCCACCGTCAAAAAATTACCGATCATTATCGCCCTTGGCAGCACGCAAACACTGGGGTTCGGGTCGACGCTTTATCTGCCCGCCATTCTGTCCGCACCAATGGCAGAGGAATTCGGCATTCCGACCGGCTGGGCGTTCGGGGCATTTTCGCTGGCACTTGTGGTTGCGGCACTTCTTGGCCCGATGGCCGGGGCCCGGATCGACCGGTTTGGCGGGCGCAATATCCTGACGGTTTCAAGCCTTGTCTTCGCACTTGGGCTTGGCTTGCTCGGCCTGTCGAATGGCATGCTTGCCATGTGCATGGCATGGCTGGTCATCGGGGCCGGAATGGCGATGGGGCTTTACGAGTCTGCCTTTGCAACGCTTGCCGGGATCTTTGGGCGCGGAGCCCGCGGGCCGATTACCGGCATCACATTGATTGCCGGATTTGCCAGTACGATCTGCTGGCCGATATCGGCCGGGCTTGAAATCGAATATGGCTGGCGTACTGCCTGCTTTTTCTGGGCGGCGATGCATCTGTTTGTCGGATTACCGTTAAACCGTCTGGTCATCCCGGCCGGAAACGGCAAGCAGATGGCCCCCGCCAAGGCCCCTGCTGACAGCGCCGATAATGTAACGCTCACAACTGATCGCACGTCAAGGCCCGGTTACTTCACGGCACCCATGATCCTGCTGGCATTCGTTTTTGCCGCAAGCTGGTTTATCGCAACCGCCATGGCCGCCCATTTGCCGCGACTGTTGCAGATTTCGGGCATGGATACGACGGATGCGATTATTGCCGCTTCGCTGGTCGGTCCGGCACAGGTTGCGGGCCGATTGCTGGAATTCGGGGTATTGCAACGCATGCATCCGCTGATTTCGGCCAGAATGGCGGGGGTTGCCCATCCGCTTGGTGCGTCGCTTCTGCTGATCTTCGCCGGGCCGGCCGGGATGATATTCACAAGCCTCCATGGCGCGGGAAATGGTATCCTGACCATCGCCAAGGGCACCTTGCCGCTTGCCCTGTTCGGGCCGGTTGGCTATGGCCTGCGGCAGGGGTTTCTGATGGCACCGTCGCGCTTTGCGCAGGCCGCCGCCCCGCTCCTGTTCGGATTGCTGATTGACGGATACGGCATCCGGGCATTGTTCCTGACCATCGGGCTTGGCTTACTCAGCTGTCTGGCGATGGTGTTTCTTAAAACCGATACGACCAAGAATGACGAAACCGATGACAAGACTGCGTAAAATTGACGATATCGACCATCTGCCGGCCCTTGATCTGGCCTATCTCCATGCAAATCCCGCCAACGGCCTTGCCGACCCACTGGGCCATCCGCCGCGCATCCTGTTGCTGTACGGGTCGCTCCGCGAACGGTCTTACTCGCGGCTGGTGATCGAGGAATGCGCGCGCCTGCTGACCCTGTTTGGCGCCGAAGCACGGATATTCGATCCAAGTGATCTTCCGATGCCCGATCAGGTCGAAAATGACGATCACCCGGCAGTACGCGAATTGCGTGACTTATCAATCTGGTCCGAAGGCCAGATCTGGTGCAGTCCGGAACGGCACGGCCAGATCAGCGGCATCATGAAAAGCCAGATCGACCATCTGCCGCTATCGATTGGTGGCATTCGCCCGACACAGGGCAGAACCCTTGCGGTGATGCAGGTTTCTGGCGGATCGCAGTCGTTCAACTCGGTCAACAGCCTGCGCCTGCTTGGCCGCTGGATGCGGATGTTTACCATCCCCAACCAGTCAAGCGTTGCCAAGGCCTATCAGGAATTTGACGATGCGGGCCGCATGAAACCGTCGGCCTATTACGACCGCATCGTCGATGTGATGGAAGAACTGGTTCGTTTTACCATCCTGCTTCGTCCGCATGTCGATCAGATGACGGATCGATATTCCGAACGCAAAGCCGCCAACAAACCGATAGACGTCAAACACGACCTGTCGGCCATCGCGATTGGCAGGGACCAGAACGACAAAACCGGGGAATGATCCCCGGTCCTGTCTGTCTATCGGCAGGCAATGATCAAAGCTGGAATTCAGCCGTCAGAACCTTGCCATCGCGCTTGACTGCAATCGACCAGTCACGCCCGCGTTCACCGGCCTTCACAACTTCCTTCAGACGAGCGACTGTATCAATCGGTACGCCATTCACCTCGACGATATAATCACCAGGCTGAATGCGGGCACGGCGCGCAAGGCTATCGCGTTGCACCGCAAGGACAATGACGCCGTTCCCCAGCGTATCAATGCCAATTTCATCGGCAAGTGCCGGGTTCACATTGGCGATTTTCGATCCGCTGAACGGATTGCGCCCTTCGACCTCGGTTTCTTCGCGCGCAGGCAGTTCGGGTGCGACTTCAAGCGGCATCCGAAGCATCACTTCCTGCCCCTTGCGCAGTACGGAAAGTTCCGCATCGTGATCAAGTTCCAGCGTCGCGATACGGAATTTAAGCTCGTTCGGGTTATCGACCGGCAAGCCATTCACCGCCACCACAACGTCACCGGGCAGAAGCCCGCCGCGATTGGCAGGGCTGCCCTGACGTACTTCGTTGATCAGAACACCGTGCGGACGATCCAGATCAAGCGACGCCGCCAGATCGGCAGTTACCGACTGCCCCGCAGCGCCTAGCCACGGGCGACGCAAATCGCCACTGATCAGGCCACGCATCACCACCTTGACCATATTGACCGGCACGGCAAAGCCGATGCCGTTTGATCCGCCTGATTTGGTGAAAATAGCCGAGTTCACACCGATCAGCTTGCCATCAATATCGACAAGCGCCCCGCCGGAGTTGCCCGGATTGATCGCCGCATCGGTCTGGATGAAGGATTGATAATCCTGCCCCGTGACACCGGCGCGCGCCAATGCGGAAACAATGCCGCTGGTGACGGTCTGCCCGACCCCGAACGGGTTACCGATGGCTAGGACCAGATCACCGACCTCGACCGCGTCGGAATCGCCAAGCGTGATTGCAGGCAATTCGTCCTTCACATCAAGCAGGTGCAGAACCGCAAGATCGGTGCGTTCGTCCGAACCGACCAGTTCGGCGTCAAATTCGCGATTATCATGCAGGACGACGCGAATTTCGCTGGCCCCCTCGATCACGTGATGGTTGGTAACGATCGTCCCATCGGACGATACGATCACCCC
>CBIHMD010000367.1:0-3727 GCA_966210655.1 uncultured Thalassospira sp. | reverse complement strand
CACGCACCAATTCGTCTGCCGCATCCTTGCGTGCCTGATCGGCAATTTCGATCCGATCAGAAAGGATCGCGCGGCGTTCTTCGATCTCGTCGGGTTTAAGCTCAAGCTCCTCGATCTCCATGCGCGCTTCTTCCTGACGCTCGCGAAGCTGTGCCACACGTTCGCCCGCCCCCGATGCGCGGTCGTTCCATGATGCGATTTCGCTTTCGACAAATTCAAGCCGCTTGCGACGGCCCGATGCATCACGCTGCATCCGTTCAAGCTGGCTGCGCGCTTCCATCTGATCGGCACGCGCATCCGAAAGCTCTGCGCGTTTTTCAATCAGTTCGGCCTTGATTTCCATCAGGCCTTCGCTCGATTCTTCGGGCGTTGCCGCCAGTTCTTCCTGCTCGGCGATCAGTTCATCAAGGTCCTGCTTGGCGCGCTTTTCGGCTTCTTCGGCATGTTGCAGGCGGCCTTCAATCGCACTGGCGTCACGCTTGATATCAGCAATTTCCTCACGCGCGCGGGACAATGATCCCTCTGCCTCGCGAAGGGCACGGTGTGCTTCCTGTTCGCCATTGCGCGCGGCTTCAATATCTCCTTCAAGACGTTCGACATTTTCACGCGCCGTATCGGCTTTTTCCGCCGCAAGTTCGACCTCTTCGTCGACTTCTTCAATCTCAAGGCGCAATTCTTCAAGCCTGTTACGCTGCCGCAAACGTGCGGCTGCCGGAAGTTCCGCACCGACCTTGATGCGATAACCGTCCCACCGCCAAAGCGCACCTTCGCGCGATACCAGCCGCTGCCCGGTTTTCAGTGTCTTGGCCAGCCAGTTACCGGTTGCCTCGTCATCCACAACCCCGATCTGCCAAAGGCGGCGGTTCAGCAATGCCGGGCCATCAACAAATTTCGCCAACGCCTGAACCCCTTCGGGCAGGGCCGGGTCATCCGCGCCGGGATCAACTACCGACCAGTGCATCGGGGCGTCTTCGGCGTCCGGCGCATCTAGGTCTTCGCCAAGTGCCGCGGCCATCGCGATTTCAAGACCACTGGTCACTGAAAGCTTTTCGATCACCGCCGGGAATTGCTGATCGGCATTCCCCCTGACCAGACTTTCAAGCGCCTCGATCTCCGCCACAAGCCGTGCCTTGCGGCTTTCAACATCACGCAAGGCATCACGCGATGCGATTTCGGCTGTTTTCAGGCTGTCTTCACGGTCACGCAATTCGGTAAGACGCATCTCGGCATCTTCGATGGCAAGCTTGCGCTGCTCGCAAAGTTCTTCACATTCCTCAAGCGCCAGACCGGCTTCTTCAAGGGCGTCGGTAAAGTCGGCTTCAACCCGGATATCATCAAGGCGGGCAACCGCCTCGTCATAGCGTTCGGTTAGGCGCGAGCGACGGGCGGAAAGTTCGCTTAGCCGCTGCTGAACGCTTTTAAGCCGGGCTTCCTCGGCGGCCGCCCGGTTGGTCAGTTCGTCGACCTGCCCTTCCAGCGTTTCGACCCGTGCAGCCTGCTCGACGGCGCGTTCCTTTGCCTCGTCAAGCTCGTCATCCTCGCCGTCCCGGGCTTCACCCAATTCTTCGCGTTCGGCCTTAAGCTTGTTCAATGCCCCTTCGGCGTCGCTTTCCAATTCGGCTTCACGCGTAAGGTCGGCGTCAATCTGCTGGATGCGTGCACGAAGCTGCGACATCTGGGTTTCGATCTGCGCCTTGTCCTTGTCCAGTCCCTCACGCTCGATCAGCATACGCTGCAAGGCCGCCGCCGCATCGCTTTCCTTCTTGCGAAGATCAGGAAGGCTTGCCGCGATATGGGCCTGAATCGTGGTTGCCTCGGTCACCTGACCGGTCAGGTCACGCACGGCACTTTCACCCAGCACCAGCAATTCACGGGCATCTGCCTGCCGTTTTTCGGCATCGGTCCAGCGAATGTGGAATAGCAACGCCTCGGTCTGACGGATGCTTTCGGAAAGTTTACGATACCGTTCGGCCTGTCGCGCCTGCTTTTGCAGGGACGCGATCTGGCTATCGAGTGTGACCAGAACATCTTCAAGACGTTCCATATTCTGTTCGGCATTTTTAAGCCGAAGCTCGGCCTCGTGCCGGCGCGAATGCAGGCCGGTGATCCCGGCGGCTTCTTCCAGAACCAGTCTGCGCTGGCTTGGTTTCGCCCCGATCAGCGCACCGATCTTGCCCTGCGACACCATGGCGTTTGACCGCGCCCCGGTCGCGGCATCGGCAAACAGCAACTGGACGTCACGGGCACGAACATCTTTGCCATTGACCCGGTAATTCGAACCACCACTGCGTTCGATACGTCGAACAACTTCAAGCGTTTCGTAATCGTTGAACATTGCCGGGGCTTTGCGTTCGGCATTGTCCAGAACGACGGTAACTTCGGCAACATTTCGGGCAGGACGGGACGATGTCCCACCGAAAATAACATCGGACATGTCCGAGCCGCGCATCTGCTTGGCCGACGTCTCGCCCATCACCCAGCGCAGGGCCTCGACAAGATTGGATTTGCCACAGCCGTTCGGGCCGACAACACCTGTCAGCCCGTCTTCCACCAATAATTCGGTTGAATCGACGAAGGATTTAAACCCCGTCAGCCGTAGCGATCTAAACTGGACCAATCATGCCCCCCGGTCCGCCCTTCTTCCCCTGAATGCCGGATACTGCATTGGCAGCACCCGGCAAAATCATCATTATCAATCGGTCAGTTCTTCGACCTTGTCTTCGAAGAATTTCAGATCGCGCGAACCGGCAAAGGTTTCGCCATTGATCACGAAGCTCGGCGTTGAATTGACCTTGAATTCCTGTTCACCGCGCATGCGCGATGCAACGATCCCGTCGATCAGAGCCTCGTCCGCCATACAGGCATCAACCGCATCGCCATCCATACCAGCAAAACGAACCACCTGTTTGATCCCGTCAATCGGGTCTGCGGCGCGTGCCCAAGTCATCTGCGATTTGAACAGCATGCCCAGAACACCAAAATAACGGTCATCACCGGCACACTGCGCAACAGCAGCCGCGCGAACCGCAACACCATCCAGCGGATAATCGCGGAAGATCAGCTTTGCCTTGCCGGTATCAATCAGCGACTTTTTGATTTCCGGCAGGGTTTCGTTGTGGAACGCGGCGCAATGCGGACAGGTCAGTGACGCATATTCGATGATCGTCACCGGCGCATCCGGATTGCCAAGCACATGTTCCTTGTATTCCACAGCCTTGGCCTGCTGCGCCCCGACAACACCGATCGCAAACGCAAATGCGACCGCAAAAAACTTAACTGCCTTCAGCAAAGAAACCTCCGTTAAAACAATATTTTGTGATTACAAGCCTGTTGCAGCGCGGGAGTCAACACGCCCCCCAAAAGCGCTAATGAGCCAACGAGTCGCCAACATCGTTTTGAAATGCGGCAACTCCGTGATCAAACATTATGGGAAAATGATTCGATCCGGGATGCCCCGGCATACGGCTTTGGGCGATTGATTGGCAAATGACTTACACGTGATTTGAAGTGCGATTTCACCGGCTATTTCTTCTGTCCCGGTTGCCTGCGTGAATGAACATCCCCCGAAATACGACGTCCAAGCCGGGTCAGCACTTCGCGCAGATGCGGGTCTTCGATTTTGGCTATATCAACTTCGCTGGTTTCGCGGATCGGGCCTTCGGGTACATTTTCCGGCCGTTTGACCTTGCGTTCGGGGCGGGAAATATCGCCCTGCATCATCTTGATG
>CBIHMD010000366.1:0-3728 GCA_966210655.1 uncultured Thalassospira sp. | reverse complement strand
GGCACAATGATCGAGGCAATCATCGCCAGCATGATCACCGCCGACGAGGCGCCGACCCCCATCTGGTTTCGCGTGAAGGTATAGGAATACATGAACGTCGCGGGCAGCTCGGTCGCTCGACCCGGCCCGCCATTGGTCAACGCAATGACAAGGTCATAGGCCTTGATCGCCAGATGGGCCAGAACCACGAAGGCCGATAGGAACACCGGGCGCAATTGCGGAATGACGATACGGGTATAAAGGCTCCAGCGGCTGGCACCATCCATCTGGGCGGCTTTGAGGATTTCACTGTCGATCCCGCGCAAACCCGCCAGAAACATCGCCATGACAAAGCCCGACGATTGCCAGACTGCGGCAATCACCACTGTATAGATCGCCATGTCGCGATCCTTGATCCAGTTGAAGGTAAAGCTTTCCCATCCCCAAAGATGCATGGTGTTTTCAAGACCAAGCCCCGGATCAAGAAACCATTTCCATGCCGTGCCGGTGACGATGAAGGACAGTGCCATCGGATACAGATAGATCGGGCGCAAAATGCCTTCGCCGCGAATTTTCTGATCCAGCAGGATCGCCAGAACCAGCCCCAGCACCGAACAGATAGCAATGTAAAGAATACCGAAAATCGCAAGGTTTTGCAGGGCAATCAGCCAGTTTCGCTGGCCCCACAGATTGGCATAATTGCCAAGCCCTTCCAGTTCATAGGATGGCAGCATCCGGCTGTCGGTCAGCGACAGATAACCGGTGTAAGCAATAAATCCGTAAACGAATAAAAGGATCAGAAACAGGCTGGGGCTCAGCACCAGACGGGGCAGAACCTCCCGCAGGGTTGCCTGTGCCTTGCCGGGCAAGGATGGTTGCATGGATGATTCTCCGCACTTTATCCGACGGCCGGAATGTTATCCGACCGTCGGTTTCATTTCGGTCTTATTGGGCGGACTCAACCGCGTTGACGAGTTCCTCGACAGCGGTTGCACTGTCATATTCGCCATTAAAGTGCGCGGTAATCACGTCATACATCGCGTTTTTGACCCCGGCCGGAACAGAATGGCCATGTGCCATCGAGCCAAACAGCGTGCCCTTTTCATTAGCAGCAGCAAGCTCGGCCATGCCTTTTTTGCCGCAGGCATCAAAATCATCATTCGGAACATCGGTGCGCGCCGGGACAGAACCCTTGACGACGTTGAATGCCGACTGGAAGCTTTGCGACATCACGGCAGATGCAAGTTTTAACTGTGCATCCCGGCGATCCTCGCCAACCTGGAACATGACGAACTGGTCAGAGTTGAACGTCACCGCATCCTGGGTTCCGGGGAAACGGAAGCACAGGAAATCGGTATCGGGGACTTTGCCGGCATTAAGAAACTCACCCTTGGCCCAGTCGCCCATGAACTGCACACCGGCTTCCTTGTTGATCACCATCGCGGTCGCAAGGTTCCAGTCGCGACCTGAAAAGTTGTCATCAACATAGGTCCGCAGCTGCGCCATGCGGTCAAAAATGGTTTTCATCGTATCCGAACCCAGCGCATCCGGGTCGGTATCGATCATTGATGCCTGATAGAAATCAGGCCCCCCGGTTGCCATGACAACCGCATCAAAGATGGTGGCGTCCTGCCATGCCTGGCCACCATGGGCGACCGCGGTGTAACCGGCTTCCTTGATTTTATCGAGTGCTGCGATCAGTTCGTCCCAGTTGGTCGGTTGCTTCAGGCCAAGCTCGTCAAAAATCGCCTTGTTGGCCCAGACCCAGTTGGTTGAATGGACGTTGACCGGGGCTGCGATCCAGTGACCGTCATATTTCGAAAAACCTTTAAGGGCCTCGGGAACAACATCTTCCCAGCCTTCCTCGGCGGCCAGTTCATCAAGATTGGCCAGAACACCTTCGCCCGCCCAGTCCTTGATATCAAAGCCCAGCATCTGCACCGCAGTCGGTGCGTTGCCCGATGTGACCCGTGCGCGCAGGACGGTCATGGCCTGTTCACCACCACCACCAGCGACGGGCATGTCGTTCCACGAAACCCCCTGATCTTCGAGGTCCTTTTTAAGAACCTGAAGCGCCTTTGCCTCACCGCCCGACGTCCACCAATGCAGGACTTCCACACTTTCCTGCGCCGATGCGATGCTGGTCGAAAGCCCGAGTGCCGCGATCATTCCGATACCGGCACGTGTCATTTTGCCAAGAAACATGCTGTTTCCTCCCTGTTGGTTTTTTAGTTCGGCAGTTGATTACTGCAACGTTACAGTTGGGAGTCAAGCGGCTCCTGTAACGTTGCAGCACAGCAAAGCCACCAACAGGCGCAAAACCTTTGGTTGATAGACAGGCGTTTTTGCGTCGCAAAACGGTGTCTGTTGCACTGTTGAAAACAGGAATGCAGAAGACTCCACCCTGCCTTAACCAATTTGCAACAGCTTATGGGCGAAAACCGGCATAAGATCTGGCGCACAGAAATCAGATCATAATTTTTAAAAAAGTTCAGAGCATTCAATTGGCACGCAGCAAAACCAGATCAGGCTTGATCGCGGCCTTGGACATCGGCACGTCCAAGGTCTGTTGCTTTATTGCCCGCCGTGAAAAGGGCGAAGCCCCGAAAGTCATCGGTATCGGGCATAACATGTCCAAGGGACTGCAAAGCGGATCAATTGCCAATCTTGATGCTGCGCAGGAAGTTGTCCTTGCGGCGGTGAATGCGGCCGAGAAAATGGCGGGCCACACGATTGATTCCGTCATCGTCAACCTGTCGGGCGGCAGCCCTGAATCCGAAACCCATACCGTCGAATTGCCGCTGGGGTCGCGCCCGATTGGCAATCTTGAAATCCGCAAACTGAACGATCAGAAAGAAGCCGTCCTGCGCCAGGCGGGCGACGAGTTGATCCATACTGTGCCGCTGGGCTTCCGGGTGGACGCGGCAACAGGCTTGCGCGATCCGCGCGGTATGTACGGGTCCGTGGTCGGGCTTGATCTGCATTTTGTCCGCACCCAGACCGCCCCGCTTCGCAATCTGGAAACCCTTCTGGGCCGTTGCCATCTGGGGATCGAGGAAACGGTGGTCACACCACTGGCATCGGGCCTGTCGGCTTTGACCGCCGATCAGCGCGACCTTGGTGCGACTGTCATTGACATGGGGGCCGGGACCACCAGTGTTGCCGTTTTCCATGGCGGTCAGGTGATCTATACCGCGACGGTGCCGGTTGGCGGGGCGCATGTGACGCGCGATATCGCCTATGGGCTGAACACGTCGCTTAATCATGCCGAACGCATGAAAACACTGCATGGCAGTGCGCTGACATCGCCATCCGACGATCAGGAAATTCTGGCGGTGCCTGTGATCGGCGATGAAGACGAGAACAACGTCAATCATGTACCGCGCTCGATGCTGATCAACATCATCAAACCACGCCTTGAAGAAACGTTCGAATTGATCCGTGACCAGCTTGACGCACATGGCCTGTCGCAGATCGGCGGCCGTTCCATCGTTTTGACCGGTGGGGCCAGCCAGCTTAACGCCATTGCAGACCTGGCAAGCCAGATGTTTGAACGCCCGGCCACCATTGCCACACCGCACGGGGTATCGGGTCTTGCCGAAGCCACTGCCGGTCCGGCATTTTCAGCCTGTGCCGGTCTGTTGCTGCGTGCCCTTCAGCAGCAGAACGACCCGCTGAGCGAAGCCATGAACCAGATCCGCCAGTCGGGCGGACGCGGCCAGTACGGTCACGTCAAGGTCATCGTCGAG
>CBIHMD010000365.1:0-3745 GCA_966210655.1 uncultured Thalassospira sp. | reverse complement strand
ATTATATATATCATAATTCCAATTCAAAGAAAAAACAGCACTCCACACCGATGATCAGAACGTGGAAAGCCCATCAGCGGCCGCGATGCGCCCTTGGCACCGGACCGATCAAACACATGATCAGAAAACAGGGAGAGGAACATGAAACCGATGAAACTTCGCAACACACTGCTTGGGCTTCTGGCCGGGGCAACCATTTTGGCCGGTGCGGGCATGGCTCAGGCCGCCGACATCACGCTGAAGGTCAGCCACTATCTGCCGCCAAGCCACGGCTTCCAGAAAGACTTCCTCGAAAGCTGGGGCAAGGAACTGTCGGAAAAAACCAACGGCAAGGTCGAAGTCGAAATTTATGACGCGACATCGGCCTTTGGCAAAATCGACCGTCAGGCCGATCAGGTCCGCGCAGGCGTGATGGATATGGCCGTTGGCCTGAACGGCATTCCGCGTGACCGCTATCCGGCGGCCTCGATCATCGAACTGCCGTTTCTGGTGAAATATGCCGATTCCGGGTCCGAAACCCTGTGGACGCTTTACAAGGAAGGCCTGCTTGGCAGCGACTATAAAGACTTCAAGCTCCTTGCCCTGTTCACCCACCCGGGTGGCCTGATCCACACCATTGACAGCCCGGTTCGCACCCTTGACGATCTCAAGGGCCTGCGGTTCAGAACACCAAGCCCGGCGATTTCGGCCATGCTGGAATCCTTTGGCGCATCGCCGGTCGGCCTGCCGCCATCGGCCATTTACGAAAACCTGCAAAAGGGCAATATCGAAGGTCTGGTTGCCACTTGGGATCTGGTCAACGCGGTCAAGGCCAACGAACTTCTGAAATATCACACCGATGCTGCGGCCTATACCGCCGGCTTCTATTTCGTGATGAACCAGAAAAAATATGACAGCCTGCCCGACGATGTCCGTGCCGCCATTGATGAAATTTCCGGCGACGTCCTTGTCGGCAAATTTGGCGACTGGTGGAACAAATGGGAAGCCGTTGGCAAGGCCAATGCCGAACAACACGGCAATGAAATCATCACGATTGATGACGCCACCCGTGCCAAATGGCAGGAAGCATCCCAGCCGATGATCAAGGAATACCTTGCGGGCCTTAAGGAAAAGGGCGTCTCCGACCCCGACGCCATTTATAAACGCGCGCAGGAACTGATCGCGGAATTTGATGCCAAATATCACGCTGGCGACAAATGACGGGACGTACTGAAAAATCCGGTGGATCGCGGCTTTATGCTGCGGTTCACCAAATGGATCACTTGATGAACCGACTGACCGACATTCTGGCCTTTGTCGGCATGGCGGCCTTAATTGGCGCGATTGCCATTGTGGTTGTCGATATCATCTGGCGGCGTATTGGCGGGCAATCGCTGGTCGGTGCGGTTGACCTGACCCAGTTTTGCGTCATGGCCGCCGCATCATGGGCCATCCCCTATGCCTTTAGCGCCCATGCCCATGTCACGGTCGATCTGATTGGCAAGAACCGCCTTCGCATCCTGTTTAAAACCATTGATCGATTGATCCCGCTTTTATGCGCCGGTTTGATGGCCTTCCTGCTTTATCTGTCATGGGGCCGTGCGATGGAACAATGGACCTATGGCGATGTATCGCAAAACCTTGCGATCCCGATGATCCTGTTCTGGGCCTTCCTTCTGACCGGCATGGCGATCTCGACACTGGTGTGTCTTGTGCAATTTCTAAAACTGCTTTTAACGGACGAGAAGAGCTGATGGCGACGGAATGGGCGGGATTGATCGGGTTTGTAGCGGCTCTCGCACTGGCCCTTTTACGTGTACCGGTCGCGGTTGCAATGGCGGTTGTCGGCATCGTCGGCACCTTGCTTCTGACCGACTGGATGTCGGCAAGCTACGTCATGGCAAGCCTCCCGTTCGAGGCGATATTCCCCTATGGCCTTTCGGTGGTGCCGCTCTTCATTTTCATGGGTGTTTTTGCATCCCATTCCGGGCTATCGGGCAATCTGTTTCGCGGTATCACCGCATTTTCCGGCCATCGTCCGGGCGGCTTGGCCGCATCCAGCATCGGCGCCAGCGCGGTATTTGGCGCGATTTGCGGATCGTCGCTTGCGACCTGTGCGACCATGGGGCGCGTCGCCCTTCCTGAAATGCGCCAACGCGGCTATGCCAAAAGCCTTGCCGGGGCATCGATTGCTGCGGGCGGAACACTTGGTGTTCTGATCCCGCCATCGATCCTGCTCGTGATCTATGCCCTGATGACCGAACAATCCATCGGTGCGCTGTTTGCCGGTGCGATGATCCCCGGCCTTCTGGCGACGGTACTTTACATCGCCTCGATCCGCATTCAGGTCATGCGCAATCCTTCCCTCGCCCCGGTCAGTGACTATGTCCCCTGGTCACAACGCTGGGGTGCCTTGCTGCGCATGTGGGATGCCATCGTCTTGATCGTTCTGGTGATCGGCGGGATTTATGCCGGCCTGTTCTCCCCCACAGAAGCCGCAGCGGTTGGTGCCGGTGGTGCCCTGCTGTTTGCGTTTTTGCGCAAACGGCTGAACTGGACGGTTCTCCGTGCAGGCATTCGCGAAACGGCTGGCATGACCGGGATGATCTTCCTGATCCTGATCGGGGCGGCGCTTTTCAATTTCTTCATCGAAACCAGCGGCCTGACCCAGACCCTCGTCGACTGGATCACCACACAGGGCTATTCACCGCTGGTCGTTCTGATCGCGCTTCTGGTATTTTACGTCGTACTCGGATGCTTCATGGACAGCCTTTCCATGATCCTTCTGACGGTGGTGCCCGCCTACGGGGTCATTACCGGCGTCGGCTATGATCCGGTCTGGTTCGGGGTGGTTCTGGTATCGGTTGTTGAAATCGGCCTGATCACGCCCCCGATTGGCATGAACCTGTTCATCATTCAGGGCGTGTCATCCGACATGACCATCACCACCCTGTCACGCGGCATCCTGCCCTTCCTCGCCGCCGATATTGTCCGCGTCATCCTGATGGTCGCCATCCCCGGTCTGGTCCTCTGGCTGCCGCATCTTCTGGGGTTCGGTGCCTACTAGGCTCACGCCCCGGCTTGGCCGCTTTCGGTCCATGCCCGAAATGCGCCACCAAGGGCAACAACGTTATCACATGGCGGGCTCACACCCCGCCATCGATGACCAGCCTTCCGGCATGTCCAAACTCTCCATAGGTCAATCACCAACCAAGCAAAGCCAATCCCGACCCCATCCAACCTCAGACCACTGGCAAGGCACTCCCAACCAGATCATCATTCCCTCGACGACGGGAATCCAGCCTCTTTCAATGGGGCACGGATTCCGGGGCTGCGCTCCGCTGCGCCCGGAATGACGATTTTGATCAATCGCCAGACCATTCCCGCCAGCCACCCCCAAACCTCTGACAAAGCATTCCCAACCTGATCGTCATTCCCGCGAAGGCGGGAATCCAGTCTCTTTCAATAGGGCACGGATTCCGGGGCTGCGCTCCGCTGCGCCCGGAATGACGATTTGATCAATCACCAAACCAATCCAGCCACCCCGCAGCCCCCGGCATCGCCAAACGCCACCGACCGGGTGGGCCAGACGAAAGCGGACAGGACGAGACGGGGATGAACTGAACCGGGCAGCACCAGACCGACCTCGCCCAGTCACCCCTGCCCCAAACAAAAATTTCTGGCTTTCGATGAACGGCGAAAACGCACCTCACCCCAAAGGCAAGAACGTTGTCGCATGGCAGACCCACGTCCCGCCATCGATGAT
>CBIHMD010000364.1:0-3745 GCA_966210655.1 uncultured Thalassospira sp. | reverse complement strand
GGAGGGTAAATCATGACACAGGATGCCGGACGCAGCAAAAGTCGTTTCATGATGGCCATGGAACATGTTTTGCGTGAAGTGAACCATGAGGTTATCAGCCCTGCGATCCCCGATATGAGCGTAGATGCAGCCTTGCCGCTGATTATCAACGTTGCCAAATTGCGTGCTGATTATCTGAAATATGCCTTCAAACTCAGTGCTGACCGCAAGGACAATCACCCGACGGCTGAAGAACTGGCAAAACTTAAACATCTGCGTGAAAGCTATCAGGAAATGCTGGCAGCAGCACGGGAACTCGAACATTGCATCGATCGGGGTTACATTGACTTGCCACTTGGGAACAAAAAGCCCTGATTGCTCGTTCCTGCGGCAACTGCAGGCTTGTCATATACTTAAGTATGAATTAAGACCTTGCTAAAAGGCTTTCTAACAAGCTGGGGTCAAAAGACCCGATGGTTTTGGGGCATTACAGATAACACGGGAAAGGGAGTGCGTCGCAAAGCGGCGCGTGCGTGTATTGTCAATTGCTCCAGACGTCATCGCCACCGCAGCACTGGCGCGTGACGGCATCATATTTGTCGGTTCGTCCGATCTTAAAATCACCCATACCAATCCGGTCGCCGTTAACCTTTTTAACGCATCTAAATCGGCATTGCGTGACGGTACCGAAATCAAACAGTTTCTCGCGTTTCTTGCGAAAAATGCGGAATTCAGCTCGGGTGACAGTGTTGGTGCCGTGCGCGAGGCACTTGGACTGATTTCCGGAAAATCAGCCAAAACGGATTTTCCCGCGTTTCAGATGGGTAGCAGAAAAATTTCGTGGCGAAAGGCAGAAGGCCCCGAAGGCCAGATCGCGCTGGTATTTCGAGAGGCAAGCAAGGCCGAGGAACTCGCCAGGGCTCTGTCTGATCACAAGATTTTCATTCAGCATTTGATCGATGTTCTGCCGATCCCGGTTTATCTTAAAAATTTGGATGGTGTGATCAATCGCTGCAATGAAGCATTCGCGGCATTGCTTGGGCAGGAACCCGAAAAGGTGATTGGTAGCAAATTTGCCGATGTTGCCCCAAAACCGTTGGCCACCAAGATTGCCTCTTACGAGAAGCCACTGCTTAAATCCGAGGGGCATGTCCGGCACGAAATCGATTTCGAAATGGATGGTGTTGAAAAATCGGCACTGTTTGCTGTAGCAAGCCTCAAAGGCCCGAGCGGTGCCATTGCCGGTACCATTGGTTCCCTGATTGATGTGACGTCCCTTAAGCTTGCGCAAGCCGAAGTCGCCGCCGCTGCACAACGTTTGACCGGGTTACTTGAAAAAGCCCCGATTGGTGTCGGAATTTCCAGCCGGTACGGTGGTGAATTCCAGTTCTTCAACAAGATGTTTGGCGATCTTTTGACTCTGGACAGTGGCGAGATGATGCCAACCGACACGATCCTTCTTTCGGAACGCTACCGCGAGAAAAGCCTACAGGACATGGACATGCTGGGTGAGTTGCAGGATGTCGAGATCCGCATTCGCCGTCCGGCTGATTCCGATGCACGATGGCTTAAAGCATCCATGGAGCCACTGACTTTCGAAGGGCAGGAATCCGTTCTTTGGTGGCTAAGTGACATTACCAAACAAAAACTCGCCGCGCGTGAATTGCAGAACAAGGCGAATAACGATGAACTGACCGGTTTGGCAAACCGCGCACGCTACATGCAGAAGCTTTCGCAATGCGAGACCGTTTTGCGTGGTACAGAAACCCTGTCATCAATTTTCCTGCTTGATCTGGATGGCTTCAAGGCGGTCAATGACACTTTGGGTCACGCGGCGGGTGACTGGGTTCTGGTTGAAACGGCAAAGCGGCTCAAACGTGTTGCCCGCCGGGCAGAGGAGGTGGCGCGTCTGGGCGGTGATGAATTTACGCTGTTTTTCATCAATAAAGGTGATGAAAAGGAAATGGCGATACAGGCCGATAATATTATCGCCGAGATTTCTAGACCCTATATATGGGAGGGGAACCCTTGTAATATCGGTGCGTCGATCGGCTTTACAGTTTTTGACGGTGGTTATTGTGACATGACTGAGCAATTACGCCGTGCTGACAAGGCTATGTACGAGGCCAAGGCTGCAGGCAAGGGCCGAGCTTGTCTTTATCGGTCGGAGCTTGAACCCGATCTGCATCGGGACGAGGCTGGCTGAACCGATTTGGTTCGTCTGCTGGATGCTAAAAAACGCCCGGCACATGGCCGGGCGTTTTGCGTTCGATGTGTCCCTTCTGGTGAAAGGATCAGCCGCTGTAGTACATGTCGAATTCGACCGGGTGCGGCGACTGTTCGAAGCGGATAACTTCTTCCATTTTCAGGGCGATGTATGCGTCGATCAGGTCGTCGCTCATCACGTCGCCTTTTTTCAGGAAGTCGCGGTCTGCGTCGAGGCTGTCAAGAGCTTCGTGCAGCGAGCGGCAAACTGTCGGAACTTCTTTGAGCTCTTCCGGCGGAAGGTCATAGAGGTTTTTGTCCATTGCATCACCCGGATGGATCTTGTTCTCGATCCCGTCAAGGCCAGCCATCAGCATTGCGGTGAATGCGAGATACGGGTTGGCAAGCGGATCAGGGAAGCGGATCTCGACGCGCTTGCCCTTCGGCGAAGCGGTGTACGGGATACGGCAGGAAGCCGAACGGTTACGAGCCGAGTAAGCCAGAAGAACCGGTGCTTCGAAGCCCGGGACCAGACGCTTGTAAGAGTTGGTCGTCGGGTTGGTGAAAGCGTTCAGTGCTTTGGCGTGCTTGATGATACCGCCGATATAGTACAAAGCGGTGTCAGACAGGTCAGCATAGCCGTTACCTGCGAACAGCGGCTTGCCTTCGTGCCAGATCGACTGGTGAACGTGCATGCCCGAGCCGTTGTCGCCAAAGACCGGCTTCGGCATGAAGGTTGCGGTTTTGCCATACTGATGTGCAACCATATGGATGCAGTATTTGTAAACCTGAACGGCGTCGGCATGTTCGATCAGGGTGCCAAATGCGATACCCAGTTCGTGCTGCGACGGAGCAACTTCGTGGTGGTGCTTTTCGCAACGCACGCCCATTTCGTTGATGTAGTTGACCATTTCGGCACGGATGTCGTTGGCCGAGTCAACTGGCTGTACCGGGAAGTAGCCGCCCTTCGGACCCGGACGGTGGCCGCGGTTGCCGCCTTCGAATTCGGTTCCGGTGTTGTACGGGCCTTCTTCGGAGTCCAGCTGATAACCCATGCCTTCGCCAGCCGTGGTCCAACGAACGTCGTCAAACATGAAGAATTCCGGCTCTGCGCCGAAATATGCGGTGTCGCCGATACCGGCCGACTTCATGTATGCGAGTGCGCGTTTCGCGGTCGAACGCGGGCAACGCTCGTAACCCTGGCCGGTGGCCGGTTCGATAACGTCACAAACAATGATTAGGGTCGGCTGTGCGGTGAACGGGTCAACAACAGCGGTCGACGTGTCCGGCATAAGGATCATGTCGGATTCGTTGATTTCTTTCCAGCCGGCGATCGACGAACCGTCGAACATGATGCCGTCGACAAAAACGTCTTCGTCGATCGTGCAGATATCCTGCGCGGTGTGCTGCCATTTACCTTTGGAATCGGTAAAGCGCAGATCGACAAACTGGATGCCTTTTTCTTTGATAAGCTTAAGTACAGAAGCAGCGTCAGACATGATGCAACCCTTTAAAACCCAAAATTTAGTGACCGTACGATGTTCAATGTCAGGTAACAGAC
>CBIHMD010000363.1:0-3755 GCA_966210655.1 uncultured Thalassospira sp. | reverse complement strand
GACCTTAAACTTCTAAAATTTAAAATTTTTGACCTTAACAAAATATCTGAAATATCATCTGAAAATTCCAACTGAATTTTTTTTGATTTATTATTTGGCATTGAATTTATTATAGATAAAACAACCTCCCTAACATCTGGCGCAAACTCTATAGTCTTACCAACAACCTTCTCTTTGATTTCATTATACTTTTGATTTTTTTCAGAAATATAACATTCTTCCGCCAATAGAATTACTCTCAATCCATCATGCTCGACGTAATTATTAATGTATCCAATCATTTCCTCTACAGGAAGCAGGCTCCTCTCTAAATCATCAAAAACCAAAATCTGATTTTTGACGCGCACCAACAATTCTTTCGCCACCTTGCTAAGGCCACCTCCGAATAGAGATATTCCCGAGTATCCCTGCAGAACAGTTGATCCTGCAGCTCCTATCAACCTAGCAGCAGTAGAGTTGAGCACAGGGTTAAGCTGAGCAAAGAACTGATCACTTATCGCCGAAATCTCCGAGACACCGTTCAGGCTAACATACAGATAAGATCTTTCGATCAACGGGTCGGCACTGCGCAGCTGGGCATTTCTTTTTTCAAGGTATTGCTTAATGAAATGGGTCTTACCTACCCCCCATGCGCCCGTAATCAAAACAGCAGACCGCTCATCAGTGGATAAATAGTGATCCAAATAATCAGTTAGATCTTTCGTAGACACATTATCCTCCTTGGATTCGGCGAACACATGAGAGATTCATCATAATACAATAAACAACTACAACGAAAAAAAGCTGCATCCGCAATTGGATACAGCCTTTTCTCGATACCGTAATGCCGGAACGTCGAGTTACTTATCGTCGCTCATCTTAAGGGCGTTGATAAATGCCGACTGCGGAATTTCCACCTTGCCGAACTGGCGCATCTTTTTCTTACCGGCCTTCTGCTTATCGAGAAGTTTGCGTTTACGCGAAACGTCACCGCCATAACATTTGGCCGTCACGTCCTTGCGCATCGCAGAAACCGTTTCACGCGCGATCACCTTACCGCCGATGGCTGCCTGAATGGCAACCTTGAACATCTGGCGCGGGATAAGGTCCTTAAGACGTTTGCAAATCTCGCGGCCACGATGTTCGGCAGCAGAACGGTGAACCATCAATGCAAGCGCATCGACCGGCTCTTCGTTGACCAGAATGGATACCTTGACCAGATCGCTTTCGTCATAGCCAGCCAGTTCGTAATCAAAGCTGGCATAGCCACGCGAAATCGATTTCAGACGGTCATAGAAATCAAACACCACCTCGTTCAGCGGCAGCTTGTAAACCGCCATCGCCCGGTTCCCGACATAGGTCAGGTCCTGCTGAATACCGCGGCGTTCGGTGCAAAGTGTCAGGATACCACCCAGATACTCATCCGGCACCATGATGGATGCCTTGATCCAGGGTTCTTCAATCGCCTTGATCTTGGTGACATCAGGGAAATCCGCCGGGTTATGCAGCAGGATATCTTCGCCCTTGGTCATCGAGATTTTATAGGAAACCGATGGCGCCGTGGTGATCAGATCAAGTTCAAACTCGCGTTCAAGACGTTCCTGAATGATCTCCAGATGCAAAAGCCCAAGGAAGCCACAGCGGAAACCAAGTCCAAGTGCGGTCGAGTTTTCCGGTTCGAACTGGAAGGATGCATCGTTAAGGTGTAGCTTTTCAAGCGCATCCCGCAGAACATCATATTCGCTGGTATCAACCGGGAAAATGCCACAGAACACCACCGGGATGGATGGTTTGAAACCGGCCAACGGTTTTGCGCAGGGGCGTTTTTCTTCGGTAATCGTGTCGCCGACTTCGCATTCGGCAACGGTTTTCATACCGCAATTGATAAAGCCGACTTCACCCGGCCCCATTTCATCAAGCGCAAGCGGCTTGGGCGTAAACACGCCGACGCGATCAACCGTATGGGTGACCTTGGCATTCATGAAGCGGATTTTCTGGCCTTTTTTCAGCGTGCCTTCTTTGACACGCACCAGAATCATGACACCCAGATAGGAGTCATACCAGCTATCGACCAGCAGAACTTCAAGCGGTGCCGCCGGATCGCCCGTCGGTGCCGGAAGACGATGCACCAATGCTTCGAGCACATCGGGAACACCAAGGCCGGTTTTGGCCGAAATCATCAGCGCATCACTGGCGTCAATGCCAATCACTTCTTCGATCTGTTCCTTGACGCGGTCCGGTTCTGCGGCAGGCAGATCAACCTTGTTCAGGACAGGCACAATTTCGTGGTTGTTATCAATCGCCTGATAAACGTTGGCCAGCGTCTGCGCTTCGACCCCCTGGGCGGCATCAACCACCAGAAGCGATCCCTCGCATGCGGCAAGCGAACGCGACACTTCATAGGCGAAGTCCACATGGCCCGGCGTATCCATCAGGTTCAGGGTATATTCCTGACCGTCCTTGGCCGTGTATTTCAGACGCACCGCCTGCGACTTGATGGTGATCCCGCGTTCGCGTTCGATATCCATCGAGTCGAGGACCTGCTCGGACATCTCGCGATCAGTGAGACCGCCGGTAAGCTGGATCAAACGATCGGCCAGGGTCGATTTACCGTGGTCGATATGCGCGATAATCGAAAAGTTTCGAATGTTCTTAAGATCGGTCATATGGCTGCTTCTGGCACTGGGCGAAGGTTATGTCAAAAATTCGGTTCGGTTATTGCCAAAACTTGATCGCATTTCACATCGATCATTTATCACAAAGCCGGTGTCACGCCGTTTGCACCATCCCGGTCAGCCCACCCGTTCAGGGCAGCGACATCTGGAAAGGCACGGCAGTAAAAGTTGTGCTGCCGCGGAGCAAGCGGGCGATACCGGCAATTTCGGATCGTCTTGGCCGTCTCGGCGATAAAACCAATCACCAACAGAGGGTTTATAGGGGTTTTTAACTTCAATTAGAAGCACTGTGTTTGAATTCGGTTCTGCGAATTCGCCTTCACCCTGCCCCGGATTTGCATGATCGTCCTTTTCTGATGGCAACAACAGGCCCCGAACAAGGGCAAGTTGCTGTCATCGCGCGTTTTTTTATATGAGACCAGACGCATTATTACCGGTTGAATGCTTTTCAACCGAAGCAAAAAAACATAGGCTTTGATGACGGGGCAGTTGGGCAGGATCAGGCAAGGGTGCAGCAAAGAAAATGTTTCTGACATCCATCGAGCCGTCATTGTCCAGACGCGGATTAAGCAAACTGCGAAAGCGTCTTGCCGCCCTTACGATTACCGGCATGGTGATCCTGCTGTTTTCCTTCTTCTTCATCCAAAAAACGCTTTACGACAGCGCAATTGATCAGGCGCGTGCACAAATGATGGCGGTCACCTATCATCTGAGTGCCGTGCTTGCGCAAAACAGCACAATCGACCTGCAACGCGTCACTGATGAAAATCCCGATCTTTCCGTTGGCGTTCTGGATAGTGGCCGTAACCAGATCAACGGCACCATCCCGCCCCATTTGGTTGATGATCTTTTTGATGAAATAGACAAACAAAAAGCCTCTCGCGGCAGCTTGCTATGCATGCATGGCAATACCGTAATGCTGCTGGCATATAGTATTCTGCCACAGCTTGACCGCATCGTTGTCACCTACATTCCCCGGCACATTTTATTGGGCAACTGGCGCGAAGCCATCATGCTTCACGCTTCGTTGTTTCTGATCGTTCTGCTGATTATGGCGGGACTTTCTGTCTGGCTTTGGCAGCGTCTGAAACGACAGCATTT
>CBIHMD010000362.1:0-3761 GCA_966210655.1 uncultured Thalassospira sp. | reverse complement strand
ATAATGCGTGATGTATTTTCGCCCGTTGCATAGAAGGCATATGTTCCGCCCCGGATTTGAAGATTTTTGAATGTCAGATCGTTGCTGTCGCGGATATAGACAGCACTGGGCCATGCGCGTTCGATACGGATGTTATCAAGGCGAACATGACGCTTTCCGACAATGCGAAATGCCGCATATTTGGCACACCCGGGATCGGTTGCCGAAACTTCGGGATCAGGCGGACGGCGACCATCAAGAATGGCACCATATTCACCGCGAATAATGATCGGCTGATCTTCAAGGCCGCTGATCGGGATATCGACCGGCTCAGGCAGAAAGTAATTCCCCGGCATCAAACGGATCAGATCCCCGGGGGCACAATTGGCAACCGCATTATGAAGCGTTGCGGTTTCCCGCCAGGCAGAGTCCACCCAATGACGCCCGCCATCCGGCGTGACATAAACCATCCTGAGCATTCCGTATTCCCCTTGTTTACCCCGAATTCCCCAATAAGATTTTTATTGCCGGGCTTGTGTTTTTTCGGTCGTCACGCCATATTTGGCGCTGTTTTATCGCGTGCCGGACCATCATGCCGCAACCAATCAGCCAAGCCGCACAGGCAACAGATTATTCTGAGCGCAACCAGTCCCTACCGGGTCTGTTGCGCCAGGCTGCATTTTGCCTGATCGCTTGCGCACTTGTTCTGTTTGGTGGTGGAACCTCAATCACCGCCAAGCCGCTTTCCGATGGGTCGACTTTCCCCTATCCGTTTAACACCGTCAATCACGATAGCGGTCCATCACAGGCAGTCCTTCCGGTGGCACCGGATCGTGCCATCGCAGGCAACCGTCAGCCCCCGGACGATATACCTGCCTATCAGCCAATCTTCCCTGATGATGCCGCAATTGCGCCATTGGTCACACCGCATACAGCCGCCCAATGGGCGAAACACATCTATGTCGCGGGTACGATCACGACACATGGCGCAGAAATTCTTCCCGTTTCTCCGCGTGCCCCGCCCTTCCGGGCCTGATTTTCATTGTTTAAAACCACGGCCCGATATGGATCGTGTTTCTAGAAATATCAGGTGACAGCACCGCCGGGCATCAAACTTTCCCGGCTCGATTGCTGTGCGGAGTTTATTTTTCATGCGTACATCAAGATGGCGCGTGGTTGTCTATGCCCTTGTCCTTCTGACAGGATTCCTGACAGCCCTGCCAAACCTTTTCACCCCGGCCCAGGTTGCCAACTGGCCAGCCTTTTTACCGACCCGACAGGTTGCCCTTGGCCTCGACCTCAAAGGCGGATCGCACCTTGTTTTGGAAATCGATACCGCAACGATGATCGCCGAGCGACTTGAAATCGCGCGCGACGACGCGACAACGGCCCTTCGCAAGGCCCACATTACGACGGACAACATTCAGATCAGCAATGATCAGGTGATTGTAACCCTGCCCGACGCCCAGAATCACGACGCTGCCCTTGATGCCCTTAAAGTCCTTGCCAATGCGCAGGTTGAAACACCACGACACGGATCGACAGCGGAATTTGTCATTACAACACCTCAGGATAACAGCATTCATATCACACTTAGCGAACAGGGCATTCGCAATCGGGTTGATGCCAGCGCCCAGCAAAGCCTCGAGATCATTCGAAGCCGCATTGATCAGATCGGTGTATCAGAACCAACCATCCAGCGGATTGGCAGTGATCGCGTTCTGGTGCAGTTGCCTGGCATTCAGGACCCGTCACAGGTCCGAAAGCTTCTGGGCAGCACGGCAAAGCTCGGTTTCTATATGTTGGCTGACCGTAACGGAACAGACAGGCGCGACAGCAGTATCCTTACAGTTCAGGACAAGGATGGACAAAGCTATCACCTGCATCGTACTCCGGCCCTTTCGGGCGATCATTTGACCGATGCACATGCCGGTTTTGACCCGCAAAACCACCAACCGGTTGTCAATTTCCGGTTTGATACAGCCGGTGCGGCAAAGTTCGCAGATATCACGCGTGCCAATGTCGGAAAGCCCTTTGCGATTGTACTAGATAACGAAGTTCTCAGTGCACCGGTCATTCGGGAAGCCATCACCGGTGGTTCCGGCCAAATCAGTGGCAGCTTTACGGTTGGCGAGACGGTAACACTTTCGGCCCTCTTGCGTGCCGGGTCCCTCCCCGCACCAATGACCGTGATCGAGGAACGGACAGTCGGCCCCGACCTTGGCGCCGATGCAATCGAAATGGGCCTTTATACCGGGTTAATCGGGTTGGCTCTGGTAACCGGATTGATGTTTTTCCTTTATGGCCGCTGGGGCCTTATTGCCAATCTGGCATTGGGTCTGAACGTCATGCTGACATTTGGTGCGCTTGGTCTTATGGGGGCGACATTGACCCTGCCCGGTATTGCCGGGATTGTTCTGGGGATCGGGCTTGCCGTGGATGCCAACGTTCTGATCAACGAACGTATCCGTGAGGAGACCAAACGGGGGCTTTCGGCCTTCATGGCGCTCGATTCCGGGTTTAAGCGTGCCTATGCCACGATTGTGGATTCAAACATCACAACCCTTATCGCCACCGCCCTTTTGTTTGAGTTCGGATCAGGCCCGGTGCGCGGTTTTGCCATCACCATGGGTCTTGGCATTCTGATTTCCATGTTTACCGCGGTTGCCGTTGTTCGGGTCATCATGACCGAAATCGTCTGGCGCAAACGGATGAAAAAGCTCGTTATTGAACCGCTTTGGCGTTTCATGCCCGAAAAAACCAGCATTTCCTTCATGCGGGCACGTTTTCTTGGCATCGGTATGTCGCTTTTGCTGTCAGCCATTTCAATCGGATTGTTCTTCAAACCCGGTCTTGATTACGGCGTTGATTTCAAGGGTGGCATCCAGATCGAAGTTGCCAGCAGTAATATGGACGATGGTAACAGCCCACTTGACCCTGGAACCTTGCGACAGAAACTTTCAACATTGAGTCTTGGCGAGGTCAGCCTTCAGGATATCGGCAAGGATGGTCATATCCTGATCAGGGTTGAACGTCAGCCGGGCGGAGAGCAGGCCCAGACAACAGCGGTCGAAACCGTTAAGAAAGCCGTGCAATCAATTGATCCGGCAGCAGATTTTGAGCGCACCGAAGTCGTTGGCCCCAAGGTCAGCGGTGAATTGGCCCAATCCGGTGTCAGTGCCGTCATCTTCGCAAGCCTCGCAATGCTGGGATATATTTGGTGGCGGTTTGAATGGCCGTTTGCCGTTGGTGCGATTGTGACCTTGGTCCTTGATGTAACCAAAACCATCGGCTTTTTCGCGATTATGGGGCTGGACTTCAATCTGACGGCCATTGCAGCCCTGCTGACCCTGATTGGCTACTCGGTCAATGACAAGGTGGTGGTTTATGACCGGATGCGCGAAAACCTGCGACTTTATCGAAAAATGCCGATGCGTGAAATCATCGACATGTCGATCAATCAGTCACTTGCCCGATGTCTTTTCACATCGCTTACAACCCTGTTTGCCATGGTGCCAATGGCAATTTGGGGTGGGTCTGCCGTTGAAAGCTTTGCCGTTCCGATGGTATTCGGTGTTGTGATCGCCACGACATCGTCGATCTATATCGCGGCACCAATCCTGCTGTTCCTTGACACATGGCGGCAGAAACAGCGCCAGAAGCATGTGGGATTGGCATCAGAAACCAATGACGAGCCAATGATCGAGGCATCTACCAGCCAACAATAGCCTCTGGCGATATCGAAACCGGCCTTCATCGCCGGTTTCGATAAACCCTAGAAA